>CABSMB010000191.1 GCA_902478705.1 uncultured Collinsella sp.
GGCCTCGAGGGCGTCAGCCACATCGGCGCCGTCCTCATAGGCAAACTTGAGCTCGCTTGGCTGCTCAATTAGACGCATGACCTCATCGGCCAGGTCGAGCGCGCCCTCGCCGCCCTTAGCCCAAACCTCGGACAGCTTAACGTTGACACCGAGCTTCTGGCACTCGGACTCGATGAGGGCGAGTTCAGCCTCGGTATCGGTCGGGAAGCGGTTAATGGCGACCACACAGGGCAGACCGTAGACATTCTGAATGTTGTCGACGTGGCGCAGCAGGTTGGGCATGCCGGCCTTGAGGGCCTCGAGGTTCTCCTCGTTGAGGTCGGCCTTGGCAACACCGCCGTTGTACTTGAGCGCGCGGGCGGTTGCGACGACCACGACGGCGCTGGGACGAATGCCCGTCATGCGGCACTTGATGTCCAGGAATTTCTCGGCACCCAGGTCGGCACCGAAACCAGCCTCGGTAATCGCGACGTCGCCAAAGCGCATGGCCATGCGGGTGGCCATGATGGAGTTGCAGCCGTGGGCGATGTTGGCGAAGGGACCGCCGTGGACAAACGCGGGCGTACCCTCGAGCGTCTGCACCAGATTGGGCTTGAGCGCATCCTTGAGCAGTGCGGCCATAGCTCCCTGAGCCTTAAGGTCACGGGCGCGGACGGGCTCGCCGGTATAGCTGTAGCCGACGACGATCTCGCCCAGGCGCTCCTTGAGGTCATTGATGCTCGTGGACAGGCACAGGATTGCCATGACCTCGGAGGCAACAGTGATGTCGAAGCCATCCTCGCGCGGCACTCCCTGGGCCTTGCCGCCAATGCCGTCGATAACATGGCGCAGCTGACGGTCGTTCATGTCGACAACGCGCTTCCAGGTGATGCGCTTAACGTCGATGCCGAGCTGGTTGCCCTGCTGAATATGGTTGTCGAGCATGGCTGCCAGCAGATTGTTGGCGGCACCGATGGCATGGAAGTCGCCGGTAAAGTGCAGGTTGATGTCCTCCATGGGGATGACCTGGGCCCAACCGCCACCGGCGGCACCGCCCTTCACGCCAAACACGGGACCAAGCGAAGGCTCGCGCAGGGCCACGGCGCTCTTGACGCCGCGACGACGCAGGCCGTCGGCCAGGCCGATGGTCGTGGTGGTCTTGCCCTCGCCTGCGGGCGTGGGATTGATAGCGGTCACGAGGACAAGCTTGGCCTGGTGATCAGTTGGCTCGTTGAGCAGGGAATAGTCGACCTTTGCCTTGTCAAAGCCGTACGGAATCAGATGCTTAACGTCGACGCCGGCGTTCTTGGCCACCTCGGTAATAGGCAGCGGCGTAACAGAACGTGCGATTTCGATGTCAGTAGGCATGGGCGGTCCTTTCGTTACCGGATGAGAAAAAGACCAATCCAGCATAGCACGGGCGCGCAATAGTAAAACACCCGTAACCGACGAACGGCGATATGTTTACCCGATGCCCAGCGATAGCCTACAGATGCGCTAAAACAAGCCAATTCCTACAGGGTCGGTTCAATACCCAAATGCTCAAAGGTACGCAAGGTTGCCTGACGGCCCTGGGGCGTGCGAATCATCAGGCCGCACTGCAGCAGATAAGGCTCATAAACATCTTCGAGCGTTCCCGGGTCCTCGCCCACCGCGCTAGCAAGCGTCGTCAGGCCCACGGCACGACCGGAGAACGTCTTGGCAAGCGTCTCCAAGATGCGAATGTCCATCCAGTCCAGACCAAGCTCATCGATCTCAAAGAACTCGAGCGCCTGGCGGCAGATATCGAGCTCGATGGGACCGTTGCCGCGCACCTGCGCGTAGTCGCGCACGCGCTTGAGCAGACGGTTGGCAAGACGCGGCGTGCCGCGCGAACGCGAGCCAATCTCGAGCGCGCTGGGATGGTCAATCGTCACGCCCAGGATGGTCGCCGAGCGTGTCACAATCTGGGCGAGTTCCTCGACGGTGTAGTAATCCAGACGATACGAAATGCCAAAACGGTCGCGTAGCGGGCCGGTCAACATGCCCGAGCGAGTTGTTGCCGCCACCAGCGTGAACTTGGGGATATCCAGGCGAATCGAGCGCGCCGCCGGACCCTTGCCGATCACGATATCGAGGGCAAAGTCCTCCATCGCAGGATACAGGACCTCCTCGACCGAGCGGTTGAGGCGGTGGATCTCGTCGATAAACAGCACGTCGCCCGGTTGCAGGTTGGTAAGGATGGCAGCCAGGTCGCCGGTGCGCGCGATGGCCGGACCGCTCGTCGTCTTAATCTGAGCGCCCAGCTCGTTGGCGATAACCGTAGCCAGCGTGGTCTTGCCCAGACCCGGAGGGCCCGAGAAGATCACGTGGTCGAGCGTCTCGCCGCGGCTTTGCGCCGCCTCGATGAGCACGCGAAGGCTCTGCTTGATATGCTCCTGACCGCAGTAGTCATCCAAGCGTTGGGGACGCAGGGTACGGTCGACATCAAGGTCCTCGGGCGTCAGCTCCGAGCCCACCATGCGCTCGCCATGCGCCATGGATGCCGCCGGCGAGTTTCCGGGCGTCGACCACAGGTCCTGAGAATCATCGGCTTCCCACATCACGCATCCATTCCAAGTCGCTTAAGCGCCGCGCCGAGCAGATCCTCGACACGCATATCCTGCCCATCATACCCGCTCAGGGCGACATCGGTCTCCTGCGGGCTAAAGCCCATGGAAAGGAGCGCCGCGCGGGCATCGTCGATGGCCGAGGGGGCGGCAGCGGGAACCGGCATCGCAACCTGTCCGGGAATCACGTCGACCGGCACAAAGCTCTTGTCCTTGGCAAAGGTGCTCTTGAGTTCCAAGATGAGGCGCTGCGCTGTCTTTTTGCCCACACCGGGCACCTTGGCCATGCCCTTGTCATCCTCGGCCATTACCAGGGAATACAGTTGCCCCACGGTATAGGTGGAGAGCACGGCGAGCGCCAGGCGCGGACCGACGCCCGAGACGGACACGAGCCGATCGAACATCGTGCGCTCGTCCTTGGAGGCAAAACCAAAGAGCGTCATGGCGTCCTCACGCACCTGCATGCGCGTGTAGAGGCGAACCTCGCCGCCGGGCGTAGGCAGCGTAGCGGCGGTGCTGCCCGAGATGCCGAGCTCAAAGCCCACGCCCGACACATCGACGACGGCCGAGCTCATCGTGGCCTCGACAAGCGTTCCATGGAGCTGGGAGATCATCAGTATCCGGTTCCTCTCTGTTGATAGAACTCGCCGCCGGTAAGCGCCCGGGTGCGGCTGAGGTTAACGTGGCAGATGGCGCAGGCCAGGGCATCGGCGGCATGGTCGGGATGCGGGTCGTGGTCGAGTTGCGTGAGCGTACGAACCATATACGCGACCTGCCGTTTGTCCGCGGCGCCGGTACCCACAACAGCCTGCTTGATCTGCATAGGCGTGTACTCGCCAATCTCGAGCGCGCATTCCGAAAGCGCCACGAGCGCGGCGCCGCGGGCATGCGCCGTCGGGATAGCCGAGCGAACGTTGGCGCCAAAGTAAATGCTCTCGATAGCAGCGGTATCAGGTCGATAACGCTCCACGACACCCTTGAGGTCGCGGGCGATATGCGACAGGCGCACCGCGAGCGGACTGCCCGCGCTGGTCTCGATACAACCGTAGGC
>CABSMB010000192.1 GCA_902478705.1 uncultured Collinsella sp.
CCGTGGGCTTTGTGACCATTCGCGACGAGATCCGAACCTCGGCGGCCGAGACCATCGGCTACTTTAACGAGCAGGGCGTGACCCTTAACGTGATCAGTGGCGACGACCCCCGTACGGTGTCTTCGATTGCGCGCGTGGTGGGTGTGCCCGGGGCGGACGCATACGTGGACGCCACGACGCTCAATACGCCGTCCAAGCTCGATGCGGCGGTGGACCGCTACCATGTCTTTGGTCGCGTGACCCCGCAGCAGAAGCGCGAGCTCGTGCAGGCGCTCAAGCGCCGCGGGCACACCGTGGCCATGACGGGCGACGGCGTCAACGACGTGCTGGCGCTCAAGGAGGCCGACTGCTCCGTGGCCATGGCCGCCGGCTCCGACGCCGCACGCAACGTGGCCGAGATCGTGCTTGTCGACAACGACTTTGCCTCGATGCCCGCTGTGGTGGCGGAGGGCCGTCGCTCCATCAACAACCTGCAGCGCTCCGCTGCGCTGTTCCTCACCAAGACGCTGTTCTCGATGGGTTTGGCGGCGCTCTGCATCGCGCTGCCGCCGTATCCCTTTGAGCCCATTCAGATGACGCTCATCAACTTTTTCTGCATCGGCGCGCCCGGCTTTGTGCTGGGCCTGGAGCCCAACAACGCCCGTGTGAAGGGGTCATTCTTGACCAACGTGCTTAAGCGTGCACTGCCGGCGTCGATTGCGGTCATTTTGGCCGCGGCGCTCGATATCTTTGTGGCGCGCGTGTTTGGCTTTAGCCAGCTCACGCTGTCCACAATGTGCCTGCTCACGTCATGTGCGGCGAGCGTTAGCCTCATCTGGCGCATCTCGCAGCCGCTTACGCCCTTGCGCGTGGTGCTCTTTGTGTTTGTCGTCGCCGGTATTTTGACGGGTGTCATTGGGTTCCCGGAGCTGCTGTCCATCGCCAACCTGTCGGTGAGTCAGACGGTCATCTTGGCGGCCATCGTTGTTTTTACCTGTGCGGTGTTCTTTAAGCTTGCCACGATGATGGACTCGCTTAAGCCCCGTCGCCGTCATGCGGCCACCGGCTTTGGCCGTGGCGTGCGCGTACGCCTGGGTCGCGGCGGCGGCAAGGTGAGCTCGACGGGATCGACCGCCGAGCGCTTTGCCAAGCGCATCGCCGCCGATATGGCCCAGCGCCGCGAGGAGCGCACCGCCCGCGAGGCCGAGGTTCGTGCACTCGAGGGTGTGGCGCAGGCCCAGCCTCAGCCCAAGAAAAAGAAAGGCACGGGCGCTAAGCGTTCCCGCGTGACCAAGTCCGCCCAGGGCATCAAAGTCTCGATGCCGAGCAAAAAGAAGAAGTAACCATATCCCACTGAGCCAGACTACCCGGCGATGTTGAATTGGTGCCTTGCGCTTGTGGGGGCGTAGCGATGTTATGCTCTAACCTCGATTGTTTGAATTGTCCCGAAAAGAGGATGCCGTGATCTGCCCGCATTGCCTTAAGAACATAGAGGACGGCGCCTCGTTCTGCCCCTATTGCAACGCATACGTTGGCCCGGGCGACGGCCCCGAGCACACCGAGTTCGTGTTCTGCGACGGCTGCGGCGCCCGTCTGTCCCCGCACGATCGCACCTGCCCCAAGTGTGGACGCCCCGCGCCGGGCATCCTTTCTAAGGACGCCGCCGCATCCGATCTGGCTGCTGGCCGCACGGCTGGCTTTCCCCGCCTGACGCAGGAGCAGATCGATACCGAGGTCCCTCATGCGCCGGCTTCTGCCGCCGCGGTGCTCTCCGATGCGGCCGATCCCAACGAGACCTGCGTGCTGCCGGCCTTCGATAAGGACTTTGGCATCCCCAAGGTCGATATCCCCACGCCGGTGTCCCTGCGCGACGACGCCCAGCCCAAAAAGCAAAAGCCCAGGCGCAAGGTGCACCCCGACGAGGACGCTTATCACAAGCACAAGCGCCATATCCCCAAGCCGCTCATCGTCATCGCGGTGCTCGTCGTCGTGTGCGGTGGTGTCTATTGGTTTGTAACCGCCGACCCCATGGGCGTCATGCCCGGCTTCTACGATCAGTTTGGCCAGGCCGCCCAGACTACCTTCCCGTCGCGTCAAAAGGGCGAGGCCTCCGAGGAAGAGCCCAAGCAGGAGGATACGTCCGAGGTCGTTCAGGAGGAGACCGTCCTGTCCGACGACCAGCTCTACACCAGGCTCGACGGCCTGTACCAGACCATCGTGTCGTACAGCGACGAGGATCAGATCGGCGAGGTTATCGATTCGTTTAACAACGGCTATCTGCGTACGCCGCTGGCCACCCGCCAGGAGCTGTCGCAGAGCGCCTATGCCCTGCGCGACCAGATTAAGAAGACCCAGGATGAGCTCAACAACTTGAAGGTCCAGGACGATACCGTTTACGCTGAGGACATCGAGCACCTGAAGCAGCTTGCCCAGTGGATGTACGAGCGTGTCGACGTGATTTGCCAAAGCTGGGATATCTCGCTGTCCATTCCCGACGGCGAGTCGCTGAGCGCCCGTCAGAGCGAGATCCTGGCGCCCATCGCGCAGGGCGGCAATAGTGCGCTCAACCAGTACGACGCCAACGTGAGCGCTTGGAGGCCGCAACAGCGTTCGTAATTTGTTGCCCTCCGGCGGCATAACCTGCGTGCGCAATTGATGGAAGCCCGTGCTTATTGCTACAATTCGTACAAATATGCTTTAAACGCACGAGGAAGGAACCACATGTTTGGTTTTAAGAAAGAGCTCTATACGCCCGAGTACCAGCTCGTCGGTGACGAGTGCGCGGTGATTGAGACGTCGAAGGGCACCATCAAGGTCAAGTTTGACGGTGAGGGCGCCCCCATCCATGTGGCGAACTTCTGCGAGCTTTCCACGATGGGCTTCTACGACGGCCTTAAGTTCCATCGCTATGTTCCCGGGTTTGTGATCCAGGGCGGCGACCCCAATACCCGCGATATGTCCGGCGCCGATGTCGCTGCCGGCCTTGAGGGCCCCGACGGCATGCCCGGTACCGGTGGCCCCGGCTACTGCATCAAGGGCGAGTTTGCCACCAATCCGCGCAACAGCCATGTTGACGGCGCGCTTGCCATGGCCCGCTCCATGGATCCCGATTCCGCGGGCTCGCAGTTCTACTTCTGCCTGGGCGCCCAGCACAACCTCGACTCCGGCTACACCGTCTTTGGCACCACGGTCGAGGGCCTCGATGTTATCTCGCAGCTGCGTGCCGGCGACGAGATCGTTCATGTCGAGATCGTTCACGAGTAAAGGGGACTTCCTTGAATAGCCAGCTGATCCAACAGGGCCGCGCCGCTTATCGCGCGGGTGATTTTTCCGCTGCCGCCCAGATGCTCGGTGCGGCAAAGACTCCCAACGAGATCATGGGTGAGGCCGACCACCTGCGCGGCAACGCCCTGATGCACCTGGGCATGTACGCCGAGGCCGCCGAGGCCTACGCCGCCGCCCTCAACGACGGCGCCTATGGCAAGCGCGGCGCCCTGCTCACCAACCGTGGCAAGGCACTCGCCGCGGTGGGCGACTACACCACGGCTGCCCAGGCGTTCTCTGCAGCTACCCAGGACGCTTCCTATGCCACGCCGTTCAAGGCCTATCTGGGCTTGGGCAACGCG
>CABSMB010000193.1 GCA_902478705.1 uncultured Collinsella sp.
CGGCAGCGTCAGATGTGTATAAGAGACAGGGTAGTCGCGGATCTCGCCCGGCACGCAGCCGAGAGCGGGCACGATGGCGAGTGCGTTGGCGTTGGCCGTGTCGATGGCGATGTGCCCGGCTTCGTTGGGCGCGTGCGCGATGGCGATGCCCTCGTCGTTATCGGTTCGATAGGGAATGCCGAAGGCCGCGACCGAGGTCTCTTTGTGACACTTCCAGCACTCGCGCTTGCCCAGTACTAGATATATATACGGCGCTGAGTGGTCGGATCGGTCAAGACCGGGCAGCCACTCGGCAAAGGGCTCGGGGTTGACGCCGCTGGGCACATACCAGATCTTCTTGGTCCGGTCCCATTTGGCGCCCAGCGCCTTGGCTTCTTCTTTGTGCGAAAAGGGGACATCGAGCTCGGTGCGCATGGCGGCTCCTTGGTGCTGCAGGTGCAAGTGGCTCAAGGATACCGCAGGGCGCAGGCATCGCGGCGTTTTGCTGAGAAGTTGCGGTGCGGGCCGATTGGTTATGCCGATGGATAGATCGGCAAGTAGATGGTCGGCTTATGGGCCAGTTGGGCGGCTGGAGCAGCTTGCGGCGCAGTTTTGTGCCTGGCTATTGTTGATGCTGGGGTATTGAGTTTGTTTGGCAGCCATTTGTCAGGTGAATTGATGTTACGGTGCGATGACGGTTGGAGCTGCCAGCGGATTTGGCGACATAAAACAAAACAGCCCAGAGGACATAGCCTCTGAGCTGCGAACATTTGGTGGGCGTTAGAAGATTTGAACTTCTGACCTCTTCCGTGTCAGGGAAGCGCTCTCCCCCTGAGCTAAACGCCCGATCAAGGGTGCGCAAGTGCGCAAGGGATAATATAACGGAGCCTGAACTCGGTGGCAAGAACATTTTTAAAAATCGCTCACATTGTGGAATTCGGGGGCTTTGTCATATCCATTTCAAAAGAGTCTGCTGCCGCAATTTGGCTGTCGCATGATGCAGGGCCATTGCGGTATCGAGCTATGGAAAGACGCCTGCGGAATTGTCCTACCGATAAGCGGACAAGCCTCCAGCTGGTGCCTTCGCCGTGGTAAGGTAAGCCGAATTGTTTCCAGGCCGTTTCGGGGGAGTGGAATGAGCAAAGAGTGTGTCGAGCAGGTCGAAGGCGCAGGGGCTTCGGTGCCGATGACGGCGGCGTCCGATTTTGTCGTGCCCGAGGGCACCGACGAGCTCAGCCGCAGCACCCGCCGTGCATGGCGCGACCGCCTCAACGATGCGTCGTCGCGCAAGATGGCGTTGGGCGTGTTGGCTACGCTCGTGGGTGGCTCGTTTTGGGGCTTCTCGGGCACCAGCGCGAGCTTCCTGTTCGATGCCTACCATGTCGATACGCTGTGGCTCATGAGCGTGCGCCAGATTCTCGCCGGCCTGCTCTTTATGGTCGTGGTCGTCGCGCGCGACCGTGCGCGCCTGGTCAAGCTTTGGACGACGCCGGCCGACCGCAAGCAGCTGTTGCTCTTTACCGCCTTTGGCCTGCTGTTCAACCAGTTTTGCTATCTTTCGGCCGTGCGCCTGACCAACGCCGGAACCGCGACGGTCCTTCAGTGCCTGCAGCTGGTCATCATCATGGGATATACCTGCATCACCGATCGCCGCAAACCGCGCATGCGCGAGGTTATCGGTATCGGCCTGGCCCTTGGCGGCACGTTTTTGATCGCCACCGGCGGCGACCCCACGAGTCTGAGCATCTCGCCGCTCGGTCTAGTGGCGGGTCTTATGTGCGCGGTGAGCGCCACCTGCATGGCGGTGATTCCCGCCAAGATTCTGCCCGAATACGGCAGTCCCATCGTTACGGGCTCAGCCATGCTCACGGCTGGTATCATCACCTGCACCATCGTGCAGCCTTGGGCCCATATGCCGGCGCTCGATGCCGCCGGCGTCGAGGCGCTCGCGGTGTTTGTGGTCGTGGGCTCGTTTTTGGCGTACATGCTCTATATGCAGGGCGTCAAGGACATCGGCTCGGTGCGTGCGAGCTTGATCGGAACCGTGGAGCCGGTTTCGGCGACCATCACGAGTGCCGTTATGCTGGGCACGGTGTTTTTGCCGACCGATCTTATCGGCTTTGCCATGATCATCGTGATGATGTTCCTCACGGTGTAGCGGGTGCGATTGCTTTAAAGGATAATAGGCTGGCGGCGCGTTGCTTTGGCGGCGCGCCTTTGTCTATAGAGAGGACCTCTTATGAAGTACTTTGGCACCGACGGCTTTCGCGGCGAGGCCAACGTTGGGCTGACGGTAGAGCACGCGTACAAGATCGGCCGTTTTGTGGGTTGGTATTACGGCGCCAACCGCAGTGCTAAGGCGCGCGTGATCGTGGGCAAGGATACACGTCGTTCGAGCTACATGTTCGAGGCGGCGCTGGTGAGTGGCCTGGTCGCGAGCGGTGCGGACGCCTACATGCTGCACGTGATCCCCACGCCGGGCGTGGCGCATCAGACCGTGGAGGGCTGCTTCGATTGCGGCATCATGATCAGCGCGAGCCACAACCCGTTTTGCGATAACGGCATTAAGCTCGTCAACAGCGACGGCTTTAAGATGGACGAGGATGTGCTGGAGCTCATCGAGGATTACATCGATGGCAAGCGCGAAGTTCCGCTGGCCACGGGCAACCACATTGGCGCTACGGTCGATTACATGCAGGGTCGCAACCGCTATATTGCCTCGCTCATCGCCAGCGCGAACTTTTCGCTACAGGGCGTCAAGATCGGTCTCGATTGTGCCAACGGCTCGGCATCCTCGGTCGCCAAGCCGGTGTTCGACGCGCTGGGTGCCGATGTGCGCGTAATCAATGCCGCGCCCGACGGCTTTAACATCAACGTCGACTGCGGGTCCACGCATATAGAGCGTCTGCAGCGCCACGTGGTGGAGCAGGGCCTGGACGTGGGCTTTGCCTACGACGGCGATGCCGACCGTTGCCTGGCCGTGGACGAGCGCGGCCGCGTGGTTGACGGCGACCAGATCCTGTATGTGTGCGGTGTGTACCTAAACAAGCACGGTCGCCTTTCGGGCGGTACCGTGGTGCCGACGATTGCCAGCAACTTTGGCCTGATCAAGTCGCTGGAGCTTGCCGGCCTGAGCGCTGTGACCAGCGGCGTGGGCGACCGCCACGTATATGCCAAGATGCGCGAGGGCGGCTACAGCCTGGGCGGCGAGCAGACGGGCCATACGATTTTTGGCGATATCGAGCGCACGGGCGACGGCATTATGACCTCGCTGCGCGTGATGGAAGTGATTCGCGCCGAGCGCGAGACGCTCTCGCAGCTCACGGCGCCGTGCAAGCTGCTGCCGCAAGCGCAGGTTGCCGTGCGCGTGGCCGACAAAGATGCCGCGCTCGAGAACATGGGCGTGCAGAATGCGATCGCCGAGGCCGAGGCCGCGCTGGCGGGCGAGGGCCGCGTGCTCGTGCGCAAGAGCGGAACCGAGTCGGTCATCCGTGTCCTGGCCGAAGCCCCCGATCAAGCAGCCGCCGAAGCCGCCATGAAACGCATCGCAGGTGCTCTAGAGGCTCTTTAGTTACGCGGTTTTACCAAACCGCGTAACGGCTCGACGCTGCAAACGCCCCTAAG
>CABSMB010000194.1 GCA_902478705.1 uncultured Collinsella sp.
TGCATAGCGTGAGCGAGCCCATGGAGTCGTTACCGCCATCAATCACGCCGACAATCTGCACCTCGCCGTTCGACACCTTGATGGTCTTGCCCACCGCGTCCTGTTCGTTGCCGTACAGCTGATCCGCGTCGCCACGACTGATGAGCGCCACGCGTGCGCCAGATTGGGACTCGGCCTGGGTGTAGGTGCGCCCCGCGACGAGCTTGCTGGCGCCCACCGCGTCGAGCATGTCGCTATCGACGCCCTGCGCCATGACGGTATAGCTTTTGTCACCGGCCTTGTACTCGGTATAGGCGCTGTCCACGATGCCGATCTGCTCGATCTGCGGCACCATTTTGCGAAGCTTCTCGACGTCCGACTCGGTGAGCTCTTGCGACGAATAAATCTGTACCATGCGCGCGGCGTTGAGGCCCAGGCTGTTGACCAGGCTGTTTTGGATGCCGCTGATAAGCGAGGTCATGGCAATGACGGAGGCGATGCCGATAACGATGCCCAAGATGGTGAGTAGGCTGCGTCCCTTATTGGCCTCGAGGGAGTGAAGGGCTTCTTGGATAAGGTCGCGCGTGCTCATGCCTTCACTCCTTTCGTCGTATTGGCGTGTGCGGAAATCATGGGCAGGTTATCAATGGCGCCGCGCAGGGTCTGCGGCGCGTGCGCGATGTACGCGCCGTCGTGGATCCGGCCATCGCGAATGGTTACGGCACGGTCGGCCTCGGCGGCGATACCGGGATCATGCGTGATGAGCACGATGGTCTTGCCGCGTTCCTGGAGTTTGTGGAAGGTCTCCATCACGAGTGCTCCGGTGGCGGAGTCCAGGTTTCCCGTCGGCTCGTCCGCCAGAATGATGGGCGGGTCGTTGACGAGGGCGCGCGCGATGGCAGCCCTTTGCATCTGTCCGCCCGAGAGCTCTGAGATGCGGTGGTCCCAGTGGTCGACCGGCAGCGTGACGGCTTGCAGCGCATGGACGGCGCGCATCTCACGCTGAGCCCGCGGCACGTTGGTGTACGACAGCGGCAGCATGACGTTTTCGATGACCGATAGGCGCGGCAGCAGGTTAAAGCTCTGAAAGACAAATCCGATGCTCAGGGCGCGGACTTCGGTGAGCTCGTCATCGTCGAGCTCCGCCACGTTGAGGCCCTGTAGGTAATAATCGCCTGCCGTCGGCTTGTCCAGGCAGCCCAGGATGTTCATGAGCGTCGACTTGCCCGAGCCCGAAGGGCCGGTAATGGCCACGAACTCGCCGGGATTCACGGCCAGGCTCACGTTATGCAGGATATGGGCGCAGCCGGCTTCGCTCTCAAAAATGCGATGCACGTTGCGGATGTCGATGACGGGACGCATTACATGCCCTCGTCGGCAGACATGCTGCCAGAGTCGCCACCGTCGGCCGTCATGCCTGCGCCGGTATCCACGATGAGGGTGTCGCCGTCGCGCAGCTTGGTAATCGGCACGTTAGGGTTGATCTCGTTGCCCTGGTCATCGCGCTTTACCTGCGTTTTGCCGACCACGGCATCGTTATCATTTTGCGTCACGACGGTCACCTTTACGCGTCGGGTCTGTTTGCCTTCGCCGTCGGTTGCCACGTTGACGTAATAGTGTTCGCCATCCTCGGTCATAAGCGCCATGGTCGGCACCATCACCACATCGTCGAGCTGTTCGGTCACCACCGAGACCTCGGCGGTCATGCCCGGCTTGAGGCGTGCGTCGGGTGCTTCGATGAGGATGTCGACGTTAAAGGTTACGCTGCCGCCGCCACCGTTGGCGGCGTCGGAGTTTGCCACCGAAGCGATTGCGGTGACCGTTCCCTGGCTCACGATATCTGGAAAGGCCGGATAGGTAACATTGGCGCTCTGCCCAACGGCGATTTTGGCGATATCCTTTTCACCCACCTGAACGGTGACCTTCATCTTGGAGAGGTCGGCGATCTGCATGCACTGCTTGCCGCCGCTCGTATCGCCTTCGCCTATGATCATGCCGCCCGTCACCGTGGCGCCGACCTTGGCGTTGAGCTCGACGATGCTGCCCGAGCCGGGCGCGGTCACAGTACGCTCGGCGGCTTTGGCGTTTGCCTGGTCCAGGGTCGCCTGGGCCGAGGCTAGGTTGCGTTGGGCGCTCGAGACGGCGCTCGTGTCGGCGGTGCCGCTGGCGCCACTCGCGCCTACCTCATCTGCTTCAGGCGCCGGAGCGGCTTGGGCGGCAGCTACCGCTTTCTGTGCGTTGGCGAGGTCTTCCTGTGCGGCTGTCACCGCGCGTTGCGCCTCGGCTACGTTGCGATCGAGCTCGTCGTTTTTAATGGTCATGAGCACGTCGCCCTCGTTAACGGACTGGCCGGCCTGCACGTTGATCGATGCCACCGTGCCGTCGACAGAAGGGGAGACCACCGAAGCCGAGATGGGCTTGAGCTGGCCTTTGGCCTCGACGGTGGTCGTAAACGTGCCCTCGGTGACCATGTCGGTCACCGGCCCGTCGGTACCAGCGGGCCGTGCGTTGATGACGAAGGTCACGACAACGGCGATGAGCACAATGGCGGCCACGACGCCGGCCGCAATGCCGCGTCGGATTAGCTTTTTGCGCCGACGCTCGGCACGCTTCGCCTTGAGCTTGGCGTAGGCCTCTTCGTCAGAAATCTCGGTTGCATCGCTTGTGCTGCCGTTTTGCTGTGTGGCGTGCACGTTTGTAATGAGGGGAAGCGTTTCGGTGGCACCCTCGGGCGCTCGCTCGGGATCATTCGGTCCCGGGGTAGTGGTGGGGACATTCGACATGGCGTCTCCTTTATAGAAAGTTCCTCGATAAGTATATGCGCCCGTCGCGAGAGGCGGGCGCATATTGCGGTATCTTTCGGAACTGTTAGATTGGAGCGTCAGTTCCCCGTTGTGTCAAGGCGTGTTTCCCTACGAGTGCACGACCACGCACAGACCGACGCTGATGCAGTCGTGGAGCGCCTTGGCATCGGCCAGGCGCAGGTTGATGCAGCCGTGGCTTCCGCACCATTTGTACGATTCGGCACTATCGAAACTCGAATCGTTTTGCCAGGTAGCGTCGTGGAAGCCGACCATATTGCCCTCGAACGGCATCCAGTAGCTGACCGGGCTCTCGTATTTGGGCTTTCCGGTCGCGGGGTCTTTGGCACCGATGAGCTTGCTCGCGCCGTCATTGCTGTTGATCTGCCACACGCCCTCGGGGGTGGCGTCTTCGCCCGGTTTGCCGGAAATAAAGTTGGCCTCCCACACGATATTGCCGTTCTCGTCGTAGTAGCGCGCGTGCTGCTCGGACAGGTCGACGTCGATATAGGCCTTCCAATCGGGCTCGCCCTTGGCGGTAAACGTGTCAGCCTTCTTGGAGTACGAAATCTCGATATCGCCGGTCTGCTTGTTATTGATAGCGTCCTCGACCTGCTTGGCGAGCGCGTCGCTGTCGATGGACCAGCCAAAGTCGCCGCCCTCGACAGCGCACTCCTTGCCGTCGGCGCGCGTCCACCAGCGGGTGGTGCCCACGGTGTTAAAGCCGTTGGCGAGCTCGGCGGCCCAGCTGCTGATCTGCGAAGTGTCGAGCGTTGGGTTGGCCGGATCGGCAAAGCTGATCCACTGCAGTACCGA
>CABSMB010000195.1 GCA_902478705.1 uncultured Collinsella sp.
CCATGGGGCCCATGGCTTTGTGCGCACTAAAGGCAAAGAAGTCGGCGCCCAGGTCGGCTACGTCGACCGGCATGTGCGGCAGCGACTGTGCGCCGTCAACGACCAGATAGCCGCCGTACTTGTGCACGAGCTTGCCAAGGTTCTTGACCGGGTTCTCGACGCCCAACACGTTGGAGACCTGGCCCACGGCCAGAATCTTGGTCTTGGGACCCACCTTGGCAAGAACTTCCTCGGTGGTGAGCTGTCCGGTCTTGGTGGGATAGAGGTAGACGAGCTTGGCACCGGTCTCGCGGCACACCTGCTGCCACGGGATCAGGTTGGAGTGGTGCTCCATGATGGTGATGACGACCTCGTCGCCGGGCTCCAGCACCGTGGGCGCAAAGCTCTTGGCGACCAGGTTGAGCGACTCGCTCGTGTTGCGGGTGAAGACGACTTCGTTGGCCTGGGGGGCGCCGATGAGGTCGGCAATCTGCTGGCGGACCTTGGCGATGGCATCGGTGGCCTCGACGGACAGCGAATACAGGCCGCGCAGCGGGTTGGCGTTCATGCGCTGGTAGAAATCGCGCTCGGCGTCGAGCACGCAAGCGGGGCGCTGCGCGGTGGCGGCGCTATCGAGGAAGGCGATATCGGGATGCTGCTGGAACAGCGGGAACTGGCACTTGTAGGGATTGGTCTCGATGTCGACAGTAGGCCAGCCGCGCGACGCCTCGTCACTGGCGTCGAGCTCCATGGGCTCGGGGGCGGTGCAGGTATCGCATTTAACGTGCTCGGTATCGATCATGCGAGCTCCTCTTCAAAGTTATCGATCAAGTTGTTGCCCAGGCGGACGACGGCGGCGCGGGTGCGCTCATCGGTGGCGGAAAGCGCGGCGTCCTCCAGCTTGGCGCGGATGAACAGATCCTCGGCGGCGTTTTGGTTAAGGCCGCGGCAGGCGAGGTAGAACAGCTGCTCATCGCGGACGTGGCCGATGGTGGCGCCGTGGTTGCCGGCGACGTCGTCCTCGTCGCACAGGATGACGGGGACGGTCTTGTTGTCGACGCCCTTGTTGGCGAGCAGCACGGTCTCGCGCTCGGTGCCGACGGCGCCCTTGCAGCCGTGCACGAGGTCGATGGTGCCGCGGTAGACCTTCTTGGACGTACCGGTCAGCACGCCGTTGGCGTCGATCTCGCACTCGGTCTTGCGACCGCGGTGGCGCAGCTCGTAGTTAAAGTCGCGCACCTGCTCGCGTGCGCCCAAGTAGTCGGTATCGATCGTCACCTTGGCGGTGTCGCCCAGCAGGTCTCCGGCAAGGCCGGTGGCGCTGGCGCCGGCACCCAGGACGGTGTGCTGCACGTTGACGCGCGCGCCCTCGTCCAGGAACAGGCCGGTGTCGTCGAGCGCGATCCAGCTGTCGTCGAGCGTCTGCGTGCAGGTCACATTGACGGTGGCGTACTCGTGGGCGCACACGCGCAGCACGGAGCCCACGACGCCCTCGCCGGTAACGGGGGAGTCCAGGGCGATCTGCAAGTCGAGCGTTGCCTGCGGGCGGGCGACGACGTCGATGGCGGCAATCGCAGCCGCTGCGTCGACGCCACTCACGCGCACGGTAGCCGTGACGTGATTGTATGCGGGCACATCGATAACGATGCGCTTGACGGCGTGCTTGGCCAGGTAGGTGTAGGAGGCCTCACCCATGCCGGTCTCGAATGCCTCGGCGGGGGAAAGTTCCTCCTCGAGCTTGATGGCGCCGGCTTGGTAGACGGAGGTAGCGGGCACGTCGAGCTCGGTCTCGGGCGTGATGCGGGCGCGATCGGCGGCATCACCGGGGGCAGCGGCACGGCGCTCGGGGAAGCGCTCGGCCATGGCTTCCATGGCGGCGTCGAAGGCGTCGACCGTACCGGCAAACTGCTCGTCCAGGCCCTCGACCTCAACGGCCTCGGCGGGAGCGGTGACAAGCTCGTCGGAAAGCTCGAGCTTGGTCTGGTTCATCTTAAGCCAGCCCCAAGTGGCGGCCGGCATAGCGTTGACCTGCTCGAGCGTGGTAGCAGCGGTGTTGGTTTCCTGTTTCATTATCCGATCGCTCCTTCCATCTCGAGCTTGATCAGGTTGTTCATCTCGACGGCGTACTCAAGCGGCAGCTCCTTGGAGACCGGGTTGGCAAAGCCGTTGACGATCATGGTGCGGGCCTCTTCCTCCGAGATGCCGCGGCTCATCAGGTAGAACACCTTGTCGTCGCCGATGCGGCCGATGGTGGCCTCATGCCCGATGTCGACGTGCTTGCAGCGGATGTCCATGGCCGGGATCGTGTCGGAGCGGCTGTGGTCGTCGAGCATCAGCGACTGGCAGCTCACGGTTGCCTTGGAGCCCTCGGCCTTGGGCGTGGCCACGATGGAGCTACGGAAGGTCTGGATGCCGCCGCTCTTGGAGATGCCCTTGGTCTCGACGGTCGCCGAGGTCTCGGGCGCGTTGAGTACGACCTTGCAGCCGGTGTCGAGGTTCTGGCCGGCACCGGCAAAGGTGATGCCGGTAAAGCTCGAGCGGGCACGGCGGCCGTTGAGTACGCTCATGGGGTAGAGGTAGCCCACGTGGCTGCCGAAGGAGCCGCTGATCCACTCGATGTCGCCATCCTCGTCCACGCGCGCACGCTTGGTGTTGAGGTTGTACATGTTTTTGGACCAGTTTTCGATGGTCGAGTAGCGCAGGTGCGCGCGCTTGCCCACAAAGAGCTCCACAGCGCCGGCGTGGAGGTTGGCCACGTTGTACTTGGGCGCGGAGCAGCCCTCGATAAAGTGCAGGTCGGCGTCGTCCTCGACGATGATGAGCGTGTGCTCAAACTGGCCGGCGCCCTTGGCGTTGAGGCGGAAGTAGCTCTGCAGCGGGAAGTCGAGCTTGGTGCCCTTGGGCACGTAGACAAACGAGCCGCCCGACCACACGGCGCCGTGCAGGGCCGCAAACTTGTGGTCGGTGGGCGGGATGAGCGTCATAAACTTCTCGTGGATGAGCGGCTCCCACTGCGGATCGTGCAGGGCCTCCTCAATGCCGGAGTAGACGATACCCATCTTGGACGCGGTGTCCTGCATGTTGTGGTAGACGAGCTCGGAGTCGTACTGCGCGCCGACGCCTGCTAGGTAGCTGCGCTCGGCCTCGGGAATGCCCAGGCGCTCAAAGGTGTTCTTGATGTCGTCGGGCACCGACTCCCAGTCGTGCTTTTGGTCGGTGTTGGGCTTGACGTAGGTGACGATGTTGTCCATGTCCAGGCCCTCGATGGAGGGGCCCCACGTCGGATCCGGGAAACGGTTAAAGATCTCGAGGGACTTGAGGCGCAGGTCGAGCATCCACTGCGGCTCGTCCTTCTTGGCGCTGATCTCGCGCACGATGTCGGGCGTGATGCCGGCGTCGAGGCGCTCGAAACCCTCCTCGCCATAGGTGAAGTCGTAGAGGCTGCGGTCGATGTCCGTGACCTCGGTGCGGTTCTTGGTCATTGCGTCGCCCCTTTACGCCCTGTCTCTTATACACATCTCCGAGCC
>CABSMB010000196.1 GCA_902478705.1 uncultured Collinsella sp.
TACGAGATTCGCCTTAGTCTCGTGGGCTCGGAGATGTGTATAAGAGACAGCGGCTCCGTCGAGCTTGTGAGCGTTGGCGCCAAAGGTGTTGGCGGTGATCACGTCGCAGCCGGCCTCGACGTATTGGCGCTGAATGTCGGTAATGACCTGGGGCTCCTCAAAGTTGAGCAGCTCGGGCAGGGCGCCGGCCTTCATGCCGGCCGCCTGCAGCATGGTGCCCATGCCGCCGTCAAACAGCAGGTGTCCCGTGCCCTCGATGGCGGCACGCAGGCGGTCATCCTTAATGCGAAGGTCGTCGATCGTGCGCGTCTTGTATGCAACGCCATTACGGCGTGCGGCATCAACGGGTGCCGCCAGCGCGGCGCCGTCCAGATCATGAGTGATAAGCGGAGTAAACATCGATGGCTCCTAATGGCTGGAATAGCAGGTGGTGTGGGCGGCGCGGAAGCGGCAGTGCTCGCGCATGCGGCAGATATTGCAGGTGGGGCGGCTCTGGGCGTCGTGGACTTCGCCGTCGAACAGACCAATCACAGCGGTCACGCTCTTGGTGGGCATGAGCAGGCTGGTGGGGGTGACGGTAAGTCCAATGAGGCGCGTGGCATTGAGTGCATCCACGATCGAGCGCTGGGCAGAGAGCGGGCAGTCGCCATAGCCGGGACTGAAGCGCCAGTTGCCGGCGAGCCCGTGCGCAGCGGCTGCAGCCTTGACCTGCTGGTCCATCTGCTCGACGGCGGCCTCCACATAGGCAGAGCATGCGGCGTCGAGCACGGCGCCTTCCAGGGGTTGCTGGGCTCCGGTGGTTCGCAGACGGCGTTCGGCAGACATCCCGAGGGTGCAGGCCATGAGCGCCGCCAGGCGGGCGTCTTTGAGATGTCGATAGATATCACGACCCCGCAGCTCAACGTTGGTGCCAACCAAGCGGATGCAGGGCTCGCCCTGCTCGTCGACGCCCGTGGCATCGACGGCAAACACGCGGCACACGCCGCGGGGCTCGATATCCAGCTCTAGGCGCTCGACCACAAGCTCAATTCGTCGTGACAGCTCGGGCTCAATTTGCTGGCCGCCGTAGCCCAGATACCGCAGCATCTCGGCACGGTCGACACGAGGGTGGTGGGCAGCGTCGATACGGTAAAGCGCCGGCGACGCAAGGTCTGCCGGCACTTCAACAACGGTTGTATCGACGTGCGGTTTTTCCATTACCCCAGGCGCTCCATAATGGTCGCGGCGATTGCAGGACGGTTCATAGTGTACAGGTGCAGACCGTCGGCACCGTGCTCCTTAAGGTCGCAAAGCTGACGAGCAGCATAATCTACACCGGCTGCCTGCAGGCTCTCGGGGTCGTTCTCGTACTTGGCGAGAATCTTGATGACGGGGGAGGGCAGCGATGCGCCGCACATAAAGACCATGCGGCTGATTTGCGACTTGCCCATAAACGGCATGATGCCCGCGGTGATAGGCACGGTGATGCCGGCTTTGTCGGCAAGCTCGCGGAAGCGATAGAAGCACTCGTTATCAAAGAAGAGCTGTGTCACAAAGAAGCTCGCGCCGGCGTCTTGCTTTTGCTTGAGGTGCTCGACCGAGAGGTTGAGATCCTCGCAGGCAATGTGGCCCTCGGGGTAGGCTGCGGCGCCCACGCAAAAGCCGGCGTCGACGAGCTCGGGGATGAGGTCACGGGCGTAGGCGTAGTCGGAGGCGGGCTTGTCGTCCTCAGTCGCGCCAGCGGGAAGATCGCCGCGCAGGGCCAGGATGTTTTCAACGCCGGCGGTGCGATACTCGTCGATCTTGGCGGCGATATCGGCGTGCGAGCGGCCCACACAGGTAAGGTGTGCCACCGAGGGTGTATCGAATTCGCTCGTAATCATATGTGCGATGGGGGCGGTGGTGGCGCCGTTGCCCGAGCCGCCGGCAGAGCAGGTGACCGAGACAAAGCTCGGCGAAAGCTTGCACAGATTGCCTGCCACCTCGCGAGCCGTGTCGAGGGTAAGCTCGCCCTTGGGCGGGAACATCTCAAACGAAACGGGTGCGGTGCCCTGGGATGCTGCCTGCTTAAAAACCTCGTCGACGCGCATATCGTGCTCCTTTAGATACGCAATAGTGTGATGTGTTTTAAGGATTCTACAGCACCACTGTGTCACGGTGGAGTTTCACTCGCTATTTGGGGATACCAATCGAAAATGCTTTGCTATCGGCATTTCCTATAACAGAGCGGTCAATCTAGGATGGGGCTATATTGAATGGTATTTGATGCGAAATACCAGTTAATAGAGCCCCATCCCAAATTGACTACCCTTAAACTATGGGGAGAGGTCTGCAATTTATACAGTTGATTGGCCATTAAGGGCGGCAGCGCCGCTGTGATGCGGTAACCTCATTGATTGGTTTCGCGACAGCAACATAACGGTAATGTCGCGGAAACACGGCGAGTCTAAGCTATGACTCGTTCGTTAGTAATCAACACCGCTTCTCACGCGGTGCCGATACGAAGGGAGTTCCGTATGGCCGATCTTACTGACCGCTTCGGGACCATGGTGTTCTCTGAGGAAGTCATGAAGGACTACCTCCCCAAGGACATTTGGAAGCGCCTTGCTGCAACCCTCGAGGACGGTGAGCCGCTCGACCTGGATGTGGCCAACGCCGTTGCCCACGCCATGAAGGTCTGGGCCATCTCCAAGGGCGCGACGCACTACGCGCACTGGTTCCAGCCGCTTTCGGGCATTACTTCCGAGAAGCACGACAGCTTCCTCGAGCCCAACCACGACGGCACCGCCATTACCAAGTTTACGGGCAAGAACCTCATCCAGGGCGAGCCGGACGCCTCCAGCTTCCCCAACGGCGGCTTGCGTGCCACCTTCGAGGCCCGTGGCTACACCGCTTGGGATCCTACCAGCCCCGCCTTCATTAAGGACGATGTCCTGTGCATCCCCACGGCTTTCTGCTCCTACACGGGCGAGGCCCTGGACAAGAAGACCCCGCTGCTGCGCTCCATGACCGCGCTCTCGCGTGAGTCCAAGCGCGTTTTGGCGCTGTTTGGTAAGACCCCCAAGAAGGTCGTTCCTTCCGTGGGCGATGAGCAGGAGTACTTCCTGATCAAGAAAGACGCTTACCGCAAGCGCAGGGACCTGGTCATCACCGGCCGCACCCTCTTTGGCGCTGCCCCCTGCAAGGGCCAGGAGCTCGAGGAGCACTACTTTGGCGCTATCCGCCCCACCGTCTCGGCCTATATGAAGGACCTGGACGATGAGCTGTGGGCGCTTGGCATTCCCGCCAAGACCAAGCACAACGAGGTCGCTCCCTGCCAGCATGAGCTCGCCCCTGTCTATGGCGAGGTCAACGAGGCCATCGACCAGAATCTGGTCATGATGGAGAAGATGAAGCTCATCGCCTCCCGCCACGACTTGGTCTGCCTGCTGCACGAGAAGCCCTTCGAGGGCATCAACGGTTCGGGCAAGCACAACAACTGGTCGCTTGGCACCGAGTCCGAGAATCTGCTCGATCCGGGCG
>CABSMB010000197.1 GCA_902478705.1 uncultured Collinsella sp.
ATCCTCGAGCGCCTCTGGTGTGATTGAACGTCCTCCGGCCTCAACGGTTTTGCGAAACGCGTTTGCAATTTCAACGTCAGTGATTCGCCCTAACTGATGATATTGGGAACGTCTGAGGAACGAGACGGAATCGTTACGCAGCAACGCCGATACTTTGTAGGGCAGTCCTGCCATGAGTAGGGCAACTTTTTTACCTTCGCGTACAAAGTGCTGGTAAACAGAGGCAAATTGAAGCATTTCTTCGAGATCGACGGTGACTTCATCGATGGTGATGAGAAGCCCGATGTCATGTTTTCCGAGTTGCTTAAAGATGCCATTCATGCGCGTGCGCCAGTTGCCCTGGGCTTCTTGAGCATATGTCCAATCGATGCCCACTGGACCAATTTGAACGCCGTTTATGCGCGCGTGAGGCTGTGAGAGGTAGCTATCTGCGGCTTCTTTGGTTCGCTCGATAATATCTTCGAGCATGCCTGGCATGGCGGACACATTTGCTGCGATCCAGCCGTGTTCAAGCGCCGTTTCTGAAAGGAGCGAGAGAAGCGCCGTCTTGCCCGTTCCCCTTGCGCCCGTAAAAATAGTCGACAGGTTGGGATCTCCCGGGCCGTTGATAAAGCCACGGTTGATGTCACGCAGGATATGCTCGCGACCCGCTAGAAAGGGAGGGACGCTTCCAAATGTTGGGGTAAAGGGGTTCTTGCTGTACTCCATGGTAGCTCCTTTGCAAGTTTTGCTAATTTTTGCAACTTTTGCTAACTTTTGCAAGTTTTGCTAACGGATTAACATGCCTTGTGCCGTGGGATTGCAGGAGTGGAAAACGGGGATTCCTATTATTCCGACTACGTTGCAACGAGCGGGGCCCGGAGCGCGATGTTGCTGCGCTCCGGGCCCCGCTGCTTTGTACAACCATGACGGTTTGGCCACCGTTGTTTTAGTCAAACAGGCTCGGCATGTCGTTTTCCTTCATGAGGGAACCGGCGGAGGGCAGGCTCTGCGCGGTGAACTTTTCGGCCGAGACGCCGGCGCCAAGGATCTCCTCGGTTGTGCCGACGGTGGTGACCGAGCGGCCCTTCTTGGCCGTAAAGGCTTGGACGCCCTGCGTGTTCGTGGTCGTCTTGGTCTTGAGCAGCGACGTGTTGAAGTTCATCAGGCGGTAGTCGCTCGAGACCAGCGCGACGTCGCGATCTTCCTTGAGCACCTGGGCATACAGCAGCTTGCTGCCACCGTAGATGGCGTTTTTGAGGCGCTTGCGGTTGGTCTTGGTGACGTATCCGGCAAGTGCAACGCGCGCCACGCGGCCGTTCTCAAAGACAAACAGCACATCGGCCTTGTAGTCCTCGGGGTCGATGACCCAGATGACACTCTCGTCAGGTTCCATCTCAAGATCGGTCGGCAGGTACGAGCCCAGCTGGGCCGACTTGGTGTCCTCAAATGCTGCGACCTTGCACTTGTACACCTGGCTCTTGTTGGTAAAGACCAGCAGCTCGTGGGTGTTGGAGGACGGGAACTCGATAAAGGGTTTGTCGCCGTCCTTGTACTTGAGCGTGGTCGCCTTCTTGAGCACACGGTCCGTCATCTTCTTGAGGTAGCCGTCGCGCGAGAGCATGATGGTAACCGGATACTCCTCGACCTCAGGCTCCAGGCTTACCTCGATGACCTCGTGGGGCTCAATCCTGCCCGTGCGGCGCGGCATTACATATTTCTTGTTGACCGCTGCCAGCTCGTCGCTGATGACCTTCTTGATGTTCTCCTCGCTGGAGAGGATCTCCTCAAGCTCGGCAATCTCGCCCTCAAGCTTGGCGATGTCCTTGGTGCGGTTGAGGATGTACTCCTCGTTGATGTTGCGGAGCTTAAGTTCGGCAACAAACTCGGCCTGGGTCTCGTCGATGTCGAAACCCTTCATGAGGTTGGGCACGACTTCGGCCTCGAGCTTGGTGCCGCGGATGATGGCAATGGCCTTGTCAATGTCGAGCAGAATCGCCTCGAGGCCGTGCAGCAGGTGCAGGCGCTCGGACTTTTTGCCTAGGTCAAAGTTGATGCGGCGACGCGTGGACTCAATACGCCATTTGACCCACTCGTGCAGAATCTGGCGCACGCCCATAACACGGGGATAGCCGTCGACGAGCACGTTGAAGTTGCACGAGAACGAATCCTGCAGCGTGGTTGAGCGATAGAGCTTGGCCATGAGCTTGTCGGGGTCGACACCGCGCTTAAGGTCGATGGCGATGCGCAGGCCCGAGAGGTCGGTCTCGTCGCGAATGTCTGCGATCTCCTTGACCTTACCCTCTTTGGAGAGCTTGACGATGCGCTCGATGATGACATCGGTCTTGGTGGTGTAGGGAATCTCGTAGACCTCGATGATGCGCTCTTCGGGGATCCAGCGCCAGCGGGAGCGAATCTGGAAGCTGCCAAGGCCGGTCTCGACGATCTTTTCCATCTCCTCGCGGCGGTAGATGATCTCGCCGCCGGTCGAGAAGTCGGGCATGGGCATGTACTCGAGCAGGTCGCAGTCGGGGTTCTGCAGGTAGTGCATTGTGGCAGTGCAGACCTCGTTGAGGTTGAAGCCGCAGATATCGGACGCCATGGCGACGCCGATGCCCTTGTTGGCTGAGACGAGGATATTGGGGAACGTGGTGGGCAGCAGGCGCGGCTCCTTCATGGCGCCGTCGTAGCTGTCGACGAAGTCGACCGGGTCCTTGTCGATGTCCTTGAAGATCTCGGCGCTGATGGGGGAGAGCTTGGCCTCGGTGTAACGCGAGGCGGCGTAGCTCAGGTCGCCCGAATAGTACTTGCCAAAGTTGCCCTTCGACTCCACGAAGGGGGCAAGCAGTGCCTCGTTGCCGGTGGCCAGGCGCACCATCGTCTCGTAGATTGCGGCGTCGCCATGCGGGTTGAGCTTCATGGTCTGGCCCACGATGTTGGCGCTCTTCTGGCGTTCGCCCTTGAGCAGACCCATCTTGTACATGGTGTAGAGCAGCTTGCGGTGCGAGGGCTTAAAGCCGTCGATCTCGGGGAACGCACGCGAGACGTTGACGCTCATGGCGTAGGGCATGTAGTTGACCTCGAGCGTCTGCGTGATCGGCTGGTCGGTGACCTCGGAGTGCAGGCCGATGACGTTCTCGGCGTTGACCTGCTTTTTCTTCGGCTGGTTCTTCGTCTTCTTCTTTGCCACGATATCCTCTTGAACTTCTTAAGGGCCGTCGTTATCGATTTGCTGCTACTGCAGGTCCAACTGGTCCAGGTATTCCTTGCCGTGCTCCGAGATATGGCGCTTGCGGCCCGCCTCGTCGTTGCCCAGCAACAGGTTGAACATGGTTTCCATCTTGGTGACGTCCTCGGGCTCCACCTTGATCAGACGACGCGTCTCGGGGTTCATGGTAGTGAGCCACATCATGTCCGGATCGTTCTCACCAAGACCCTTGGAGCGGTTGATGGAGCACTTCTGGTCGCCAATCTCTTTGAGGATGCCGTTCTTCTCGAGCTCGGTGTAGGCA
>CABSMB010000198.1 GCA_902478705.1 uncultured Collinsella sp.
TCGCAGAACCGAGCGAAAGGACGTGCAGATGAACGAAAACGAACTGACCGGTCTGCTCGAGTCTTTAAGGCGCATGGGCTCGGACGATCTTAACGTTGAGGTCAAGGAGAGCGCCACGACGCTTTCCCGCGACGTATGGGAAACGGTCAGCGCTTTCGCAAACACCGCCGGCGGCATCATCGTACTCGGAGTGAGCGAGCGCGCGGGTTTTGTCCCAGTTGCAAACTTTGAGACCGAGAAAGTGCTCAACCAATTCGTGGCGGGCATGGGCGATGCTGGCGGTCGCGGAAAGCTGGCCAATCCGCCCAAATACACCATTGAGCGCGTGGAGCTCCAGGGCACCGTGGTTCTAGTCATCGCGATTGAGGAGCTTGACCCGTCGAGCAAGCCTTGCTATGTCATGGAGCGGGGCGCTCAAGGTGGCAGCTACAAACGCATCGATGACAAAGATGTCCCGCTTTCGTCGACCGAGGTTTTGGCACTGTCGTCATATGAACGGACGAGTCCTAGCGATCGCGATGCGGTGCCCGGCACGAGTGTGGGCGATCTCGACGAGTCGCTGGTCGACCGCACGATAGAGCGTGCCTATTCGTTGACGCCTCGAGCGATGCGCGGTGCGGCGGACAAGAAGACAAAGATGGAGCGTCTGAATTTCCTCGACTTCCAGGGCAATGTTACCAAGGCCGGCCTCCTTGCCGCGGGCGTTTACCCTCAGCAGTTCTATCCCAAGCTCTTCATTGATGTGGCTGTCCACGTGGGAACTCAAAAGGGAGCTGCGGGGCCACTAAGGTTTATGGACCGCACAATCTGTGAGGGAACGTTGGGCGAGATGGTCTCGGATGCTGTCGCGGCCGTCGCCAAGAATTTGCGGCGAACCTCGACCGTCCAAGGCGTCTCGCGTGTCGACTCGCTGGAGATTCCCGAGGAGGTTCTGCGCGAGGCAATCGCCAACGCCGTAATCCATCGAGAATACGGGGATCGGTTCTGTGGACAATCGATTGCCGTCGACGTCTTTGACGATCGTGTCGAGGTGACGAATCCTGGCGGCCTTTACGGGGGAAAGACTCGCGAGAACTTGTTTGACGGCAGCTCCCGATGCCGTAACGCGACGCTCGTGAAACTCATGTCGATTGTCCCGCTGCCGGATGGCGCAGGTTCGCCGGCTGAGGGCAATGGCTCGGGCATCCCGATGATGATCGATGCCATGCGCGCGCATGGTCTGGCCGAGCCCCTGTTCTGCCCGGGGTTCGATCGGTTCAAGGTCGTACTTTACCGTCCAAAGATCGAGCCGGTCGATCATGGCGGGGACTTGATTATGACGGCACTCAAGCGCTACGGCGAGCTGGGGACGCGTGAGCTGGCAGAACACACGGGGCTTACAATTTCCCAGGTTAGGTCGCGCGTCAACGCGCTCATTGCTCAAGGCGAGCTTGAGCCCACGGCGCCGGCGACGAGCCGCAACCGCAAGTATCGACTGTCAGAGCGCGTGGAATAAATGCGTTAGTGGACGAGGCGACCCAATAATCGACCCTCAATTGGCGCCCGCTAAGTTAAAGCGGTTGTCGCCCAGTCGACGGTGATGCTAAAGACTCGGCTTACGCCGGCATGGCCCCGAACCCGTCCATCAAGAACAGCCTAAGAACCAGTTTGATGACATTTCCCGGTTTGACTTCAGCCGTGCCAAAGACGTGGTGCTCGGCGAGCTCGCTGGAGTATGCATAGATGTCGCGGATAAGGTCCGCGCCCGAAAGCGTAAACATGTAGCCTGCGTCCGAAAGCGCATTGGGTGCGGCGGGCAACTTGGCTATGTAGCAGAACGTTTGCAGGTCGGGCGCCATAACGTCCTGGTAGCCAAGATGGCTGCCGTCTTCTTGTGCGGCGAGTTCCAGCTGGCGTACTCGATCCAGCGCTGCTGCCAGCACAAAGCTCGGCGTGGGCGCATTGACGTCCTCCGTGCTCGCCACGAGCCTGCCCGCTGCCTGCGTGACAAGCCAGGCGACCTCGCGCTGGCAACGCACGGCCTTGCGCGTAACTGGCTTGATGGACGAAGAAGAAACGCTCCCCTTAGGCGGATTCGAAGCAGCCATAAGACCCTCCCATGAACAATCCGGCCCAACAAGTCCGGATGAAACACGTGCTACATCAGTATACAGGGGAGTGGGGTAGCGGGGCACGAGCGCACCAGCGGCAAACCGAGAGCATCAACGATGTGCCGATCGCGGAATGAGATCTCGTAATAATTGACTTTCAGCCATATTATTGAGGGGCATGACTCGCGTTCGTATGGTTGTAGGTGCTGGCGATGAACGACATTGACCTTGCTGTTCCGTTGATGGATGGACCAAGCTATGACCGTGCCTGCGGTCTCGTGCCTTCCGAATACGTTGAGGCATGGGAGTGGTTTCTGGGTGAGGAGCAGCGCGGCGGCGTTTGGACCAGCCTTCCGCACCATACCAAGGAAGATAGCCCTCAGTATCAGTATCGTTTGAGAATTGGCTCGGACTTCTTTCCCGTAACGCGGGATTCAGGGATCTTCTGGCCGGGCCAGGATCGGGTGAAGCAAGATCCCGATAAGATCTTTGCGCTTTCGGTCCATAACTCTAAAAAGAGCTTCTACACGGATGTGCCTCCGCTCTATTTGGACGATGGTACATGGGTCATTAAGTACTCGGTTCAAGCGTCGGGTACCGTTGGTTTTCGGGACCAGAATTACAACCGTAAAATGCTCAACTGCATGGAATGTGGCGTTCCAGTCGGAGTCATATTTGCAACCGAGGTGGGCTATAAGGTGCTCGGCCTTGCGTTTGTTGAGCGGTTCGAGCCCGAAAACGGATGGTTTGTTCTGCACGGTCCTGTTCATAAAGGCGGACCGGACCATCGTTTTGCGCCCGATATGAGTTACCTGAAGCGCATGCCCGTCGATATTGAGTTTGCCGGACAGGGTGCGACCGACGACGAAAAGGTCCGCTATGCGTTAAGGCGCGAGCGATTGGGGCAGCAATGGTTTCGCAAGCAGCTCGTTGCTGCCTATGACGGCCGTTGCGCGGTGTCGGACTGCGGCGTCAGCGAAGCTCTGGAGGCTGCACATATCGAGAATTACTCGGGACCCAAATCGCAGGTTGCCAGCAACGGCATTCTGCTTCGGCGCGACCTTCATTCCCTATTTGATGCTCACCTGATTTCGTTTGAGCCTGTTTGCGGCGAATATCGGCTGTGCGGATCGTACCTGCTGGATAAGACCGACTACGCTTCCTTTGCGGGTGCGACGCTAAGGCAGCCGAATGAGCGTCAGTGGCGACCCAATACGGTGTTTCTTGAGGCCCATCGCATTGAGTTCGATCGCTCGGAAAAGAAGCGTGAAAAGGCGGGGCTTCTGCCGTATTAGCGTATTTGGCTTTGGCATTCTTTGACGATCGTGTTGTTTGATCGGATCGCGTGGCGATGCAATCTCGCGCACGCCCGCC
>CABSMB010000199.1 GCA_902478705.1 uncultured Collinsella sp.
CAAGGGCCTGACCGCTGTGGCCGCCGGCACCGTCACCATCGGTAACTCCGACGTCTTCGCCGAGACCAAGCTCGAGGCCGATCAGGTCAAGAACCTTGTCGACCACGAGGTCGCCGTCGTGGGCATGGGCCCCGTCGTCTCCAAGAATGTCAAGGTTGACGACCTGTCCCTCGAGCAGCTCAAGGGCATCTTCTCCGGCCAGATCACCAACTGGAAGGAGGTCGGTGGCGACGACGCTACCATCGTCGTCCTCAACCGCAAGGCCGGCTCCGGCACCCGCGCCACCTTCGAGGCTGCCGTCTTTGGCGACGAGGCTGTCGACTTTAAGGGCGACGCCGAGCTCGACAAGTCCGGCGACGTCCAGACTCAGATTGCCAGTACCGACAACGCCATCTCCTACCTCGACTTCTCGCACTTCGATGACTCCAAGTTCAACGCCGTCAAGGTCGAGGGCGTCGAGCCCAAGAGCGCAAACGTCACCGACGACTCCTTTAAGATTTGGGCTACCGAGCACATGTACTGCGCAAAGGACGCCGACGAGGCTACCAAGGCCTTCCTGGACTTTATGCTGTCCGAGGACGTTCAGGGCAAGCTCGTCGAGGAGCAGGGCTTTATCCCCGTCTCGGCCATGAAGGTCGTCAAGGACGCCTCTGGCAAGGTTTCCACTAAGTAATTAATCGCCCCCGGAAAGGTTTGCAATGGCAAAACAGATGCCAAAGCGCGACCTTGAGAACGTGGGCTTGGGCGTCACGGGCGCGTGCGTAGCGCTCGTGACGCTTGTTGTTGCCGCGCTTATCTTCATGGTCGCCCAAAAGGGTCTCTCGGCTTTCATTAAGGACGGCGTCTCGATCGTCGAGTTCTTCACCGGCACCAAGTGGGACCTGGCCAACACGGCCGAAAACGGGCTGCCCTACACCGGCGCCCTGCCCCTGATCGTCACCTCGTTTGCAGTCATGGTGCTCTCCACGCTCATCGCGCTGCCCATCGCCATCGGGTCTGCCATCTTCGCGGTCGAGATAAGCCCTAAGTTTGGCTCCAAGGTCTTTCAGCCGCTCATTGAGCTTTTGACCGGTATTCCCTCGGTTGTCTTTGGTCTGATCGGCTTTCATGTGGTCGTCGGTCTTATGAAGAGCGTTTTCCACGTGAGCACGGGCCTGGGCATCCTGCCGGGCGCCATCGTGCTGGCTGTCATGATTCTGCCGACGATGACCACGCTTTCGGTCGATGGCCTGCGCGCCGTGCCCGACAGCTACCGCCAGGGCTCGCTCGCACTGGGCTACACCCGCTGGCAGACCATCTGGCACGTGGTGCTCAAGTCCGCCATGCCGTCGCTCATGACCGCAGTCATCCTGGGTATGACGCGCGCCTTTGGCGAGACGCTTGCCGTGCGTATGGTCATCGGCGGTATCGAGGCCATGCCGACTTCGCTGTTGTCGCCGGCTTCGACCATCACCACCACGCTTACCACGTCCATGGCAGTTTATGCCGAGGGCTCGGCACAGGACGACGTTCTGTGGGCATTTGGTCTGCTGCTGATGGGCATGAGCCTCATCTTCATCCTGATCATCCATCTCATTGGCCGCAAGGGGGCGAAGGCTCGTGGCTAGCACGCGCATCCACATCGACGAGGCGAGACTCGGGCGCGTCCAAAAACAGGACCGCATCGCCACGGGCGTGTTGACGGCAATCGTCGCCATCGTCATGCTCATCGTCGTTTCCATGGTGGCCTACATCCTGTTCGAGGGCATCTCGACGCTGTTCCAGCCGGGCTTCCTCACGGAGCCGTCGCGCGCCAACGGCACCCAGGGCGGCGTGCTCTACCAGCTGTTCGACTCGTTCTACCTGCTGCTGATCACACTGATCATCTCGGTGCCCATCAGCCTGGGCGGCGCGGTCTTCCTGGTCGAGTACGCACCCGACGGTCCTGTCCGCGACATCGCCTCCACCACCATCGAGACGCTGTCCTCGCTGCCTTCCATCGTCGTCGGCATGTTCGGCTTTTTGGTGTTCTCGGTGCAGCTGGGCTGGAAGTACTCCATCATCTCCGGCGCCGTCGCGCTCACCATGTTCAACATCCCGATCCTGGTGCGCGTGATTCAGCAGGCGCTCGAGGACGTGCCGCAGGCGCAGCGCGATGCGTGCCTGGCCATGGGCCTCACCCGCTGGGAGGCCACGCTGCACATCCTGATTCCCGAGGCCATGCCCGCCATCGTGACCGGCATCGTGCTTTCGGCCGGCCGCGTGTTTGGCGAGGCCGCAGCGCTGCTCTTTACCTCGGGCATGAGCTCGCCGGTCCGCCTGAACTTTCTGAGCTTTAACCTGTCGAGCCCCACCTGCGCCTGGAACGTGTTCCGCCCCGGTGAGTCGCTCGCCGTGCACATCTACAAGATCTACGGCGAGGGCAGCCCCGAGGCGCAGCAGATCGTTTGGGGCACTGCGGCGCTGCTGATGATTTGCGTGCTGCTGTTTAACGTAATCGCCCGCATCGTGGGCAAGCAACTGGCAAGGAAGATGACGGCCGAATGAGCGAGATGAATGCAACGCCCGCAACCGAGGCGGCCATGTCCGAGACCCAGGACTTTCTGTCGAGCGTGGGGGAGAGCGAGAAACATGCTCGCATAAGCGGTAAGGCCGTGAGCGATGAGGTCGTGCTCTCCACCAAGGACGTCAACGTGTACTATGGCGACCACCACGCGCTGCACGATACGTCGCTCGACTTCCACAAGGGCGAGATCACGGCGCTCATCGGGCCTTCGGGCTGCGGTAAGTCGACCTTTTTGCGCAGCCTCAACCTGATGAATCGCGAGATTCGCGGCTGCCACGTGGAGGGCGAGATCAACTACCGCGGGCGCAACGTGAACACCAAGACCGAGAACACGTACGAGCTGCGCCGTTCCATTGGCATGGTGTTCCAGCAGCCCAATCCGTTTCGCAAGTCCATCCGCGACAACATTACGTTTGCGCCCAAGCGCCACGGTATTACCGACCGCGACGAGCTCGACCGCATGGTCGAGGAGAGCCTGCGTGGCGCGGCGCTGTGGGACGAGGTGAAGGACAAGCTCGACAAGAGCGCCTATGCGCTTTCGGGCGGTCAGCAGCAGCGCCTGTGCATCGCGCGCACGCTGGCGCTCAACCCCGACGTCATCTTGTTCGACGAGCCCTGCTCGGCGCTCGATCCCATCTCGACGCTGGCGATCGAGGACCTGATGTCGTCGATTGTGGCCGAGCGCGCCATCGTCATCGTGACGCACAACATGGAGCAGGCGTCGCGCGTGTCCAACCGCACGGCGTTCTTCTACATGGGCGATATGGTCGAGTACGACGAGACCGACGAGATTTTCCAACGGCCCAAGGATCAGCGGCTGAATGATTACCTCACCGGCATGTTCTCCTAGTCCGGGACATGCTTGAGGCCCGCGGCGCCCACGGTTGCCGCGGGACTGATTGGAGAGGCGGGTCATCT
>CABSMB010000200.1 GCA_902478705.1 uncultured Collinsella sp.
TCGTAAAGAGGTCCATCTCGCGGCCGATCTTGCGGTGGTCGCGCTTCTTGGCCTCCTCCAGCATGTGCATGTGCTCGTCGAGCTCTTCCTTGGTGGCAAAGGCGACGCCGTTGATGCGGGTAAGCATCTTGTTGTCCTTGTCGCCCTTCCAGTAGGCGCCCGAGACGCCGGTGAGCTTAAAGGCCTTGAGCGCCTTGGTGTAGCAGATGTGGGGACCGACGCACATGTCGATGTAGTCGCCCTGCTGGTAGAAAGTGATGCGGGCGTCGTCGTCCAGGTCGCCGATGTGCTCGACCTTGTACTTCTCGCCGCGCTCCTCCATAAGGGCGATGGCCTCGGCGCGGGGCTTCTCGTACACGGAGAACCTGAGGTTCTCCTTGACGATCTTTTTCATCTCGGCCTCGATCGCGGGGAAGTCGTCCTCGCTGATCTTGACGCCCTCGGGCAGGTCGACGTCGTAGTAGAAGCCGTTGTCGGTCGCGGGGCCGTAGGCAAAATCGGCCTCGGGATAGAGACGCTTGATGGCCTGCGCCATGATGTGCGCGGCGGAGTGACGGATGACGTGCGTGACCTCGTCCTGCGGGAGCTCGGCCACCGAACCGTCATTGTAGAGTGCCTTCATGGGTATGTTTTCTCCTCTCGGATGCCTGATGCAAGTGCGTGCGATGCGCTCGGCGTTTTAACTTGCATCATTATAGGCAGGTTGCCTTGGTATACAAGCGCCCGCCGCACCTTAATGGCACGGCGGGCGATTTTTTACGCATGCTTCATCGTGTGGGGGTGGGGTGCGCGTGGCTTGTGGCACGTGCGGCTTGCGCGTGACGCGCGGCGCCCGTGGCTTGCGGCCGGCCCGACGATGGATGCGTTACTGGATGCGAGTTCGGCAGTAGGGGCAGACCTTCCAGTGCGCGTCGAGCGGGCGATGGCAGCTGGGGCACACGTTGCGAACCTGCGTATCGCACACGGGGCAGACCACAAAGTCCTTCTCGATGGGGGCACCGCACTGCGGGCAGGTGCCGTACTGGGCAAGCTGGCGCTCGCGCAGGGCCATGTCCAGCTCCTGCTCCTCGCGGTCGGCCGCGTAGGAGTGCGGACGCAGGACCAGGTAGGCGATGAGGCCCACAAACGGGATGAGGGCAATGATGCCCCATGCCACGTAGGCGCTGGCGCCGCGGCGGCGAGCGTCGATGAACACATAGACGACCGACAGCACGTACAGGGCGATGATAAAGCCCACGAAGGCATAGATGACGCCCATAAGCTGCGGCGACATGAGCTCGTTGATGTATTTGGACATTGAGGTGTACCTTTCGGAATATTTACAGTCCGGTAAAGTTTACCACGGGGTTTGTTTATATGGGACCACGGCTGGGTACGGGGCTGACGCGGACACAAACATCTCAATCTGTAACAACAACTCGGCAAAAACAGGTCTAACTGTTACAGATTTAGACATTCGAAACCGACTGATAGGTTCATCTAAATCTGTAACATCTAGACCCCAAAACGGTCCCCAGATGTTACAGATCGAGACAGAAGAATCTCTCCCTGACTTTAAATCTCAATCTGTAACACATAGGACCGATTTTCCCCTCTTACTGTTACAGATCGAGACAAACGAAGGGCCCGCCTGACAAACGTCTTGATCTGTAACATCTAGAACCCAGGTCTTCTGCTTACTGTTAAAGAGCGAGCCAAACCTCTGACACCAGGGGCGACAGACGAGGTCACCGATGGTCCCGAGTCTCCCCTCGCCTGCCGTTGGCGGGTGTTGCGGGGCTGTTCGCCGCATTGCTGCTGCACTAGGGGCGTGCAGGCCGTAGGATAGTCTTATTGACAGCCTGTCAACTCGTCTGGGAGGCACCGTGACAGAAACGTTTGATATCGCGATTGTGGGCGCGGGCATCACGGGATGCGCCATCGCGCGACAGCTCGCGCGGTTTGACCTATCCATTTGCGTGGTCGAGGCGGCCAACGACATCGCACTGGGCGCCTCGAAGGCCAACGGCGGCCTGGTGCACGCCGGCTACGATCCGGCACCGGGCACCGTAAAGGCGCAGGTAAACGCCCGCGGCTGCGAGCTATATGGTACTTGGGCCCAGGAGCTGGGTTTTTTGTTTTGCCGAACCGGCTCAATGGTGCTGGGCTTTAAGGACGAGGACCGTGCGCAGCTGGAACAGCTGCGCAGCAACGGCCTTGCCAACGGCGTACCCGAGCTGGCGATCATTGGCCCCGAGCGCATCCACGAGCTTGAACAGCGCACGAGTGCCAAGGCGACGTGCGCGCTGTGGTGCCCCTCGACCGGTTTTGTCGATCCGTTTGAGGTCGCCATCGCCGCGCTGGAGAACGCCGTGGCCAACGCCGTGACGATTATGCGGTCCGCACCGGTGGAAGCGATTGAGGTTGCTGGCGGCAAGGCTGCCGACGGAGCCGCGCGCTTTACGCTGGTGACGCCTGCCGGCGATGTGCGCTGCCGCTATCTGATCAACGCCGCGGGCAACGGTGCCGCGGACATCTCACATATGGCCGGCGCCGAGGAGTTCCAGATGGTCTGGCGCCAGGGAAACATTGTGGTGCTGGACAAGGAGTCGCGCGCGCTCATGCCGCTCTATCCCGTTCCCACGCCGGTGTCCAAGGGCGTTATCGTCACGGGCACCGTACATGGCAACACCGTAATCACCGCGACCGCTGCCGTGCGCGAGCCGGGCGACACACAGACTTATGCGAGCGATGTGAATGCGCTGTTGACCGGCGCGCGCAAGCTGGTGCCCGATCTGGACACGCGCCGCGTGGTGCGCGCGTTTGCCGGCGGGCGTCCGGTCATTCAGGGAACGAACGACTTCTTTATTGGGCAGTCGGCCGTGGTGCCGGGGCTGTTCCAGGCGGCGGGCATTCAGTCGCCAGGCGTGGCGAGTGCGCCGGCCATTGCCGAGCGCATGGAGCACGTGATGCGCGAGGCGGGCGTTGCTTTGCACGAGCGGGCCGATTGGGATCCAATTCGGCGCGCGCCGGACGACTTCGACCGTATGCCGCTTGCGCGCAAGGAGGAGCTCATTGAGTCCGACCCTGCATGGGGGCAGATCGTCTGCCGCTGCGAGACGGTGCCCGAGGCCGAGATTGTTGCCGCGATTCGACGCCGCCCGGGTGCGGTTTCGGTCGAGGGCGTCAAGCGCCGCTGCCGCGCGGGCATGGGTCGGTGCCAGAGTGGTTTTTGCCAGAGCCGCGTGGTGGCGATTCTGGCCCGCGAGCTGGGGTGTGACCCCAACGAAGTGCTGCTGGAAAATGCCGGATCTTGGCTGGTCGAGGGACCGTTGAAGGGGGTGCGCTAGGATGGCGACGTTTGATATGCGCAACGAACGCTTGGAGGCAGGAGCTACGGAGGCGGTGCAGACGCAAGCGTTCGACGTTGTCGTTATCGGCGGCGGACCTGCCGGCATGGCGG
>CABSMB010000201.1 GCA_902478705.1 uncultured Collinsella sp.
GGCCGCGCCGGAAATCCCCGGCGCGGCCCGCTTTTTTGACTCACACAGTGCCCTTGCGAATCGAAGGTGAATACTTTTCCGCGAAGTGAACGAGCAAAAACGAGCCCCCGAAGCATCGACACTTTTCAGACGCCGCTTCCTGCGGTTTCGCCAAGTTTTTCCTGCAGTTTTGGCGTCAAAAAGTGTGGATGCTTCGGGGGCCCAAAATAGGTCGTTCACTTCGCGGAAAAGTATTCACCTTCGTTTTCGCGCAGACACGAATCCGGCCGCCACAACGCAAAACGGGGCCCGCGCGCAGCGCAAACCCCGTCAAAAAAGATAATTCCCGGTGCCTAGTACTGCTCGACGCCCATGTAGCGGCGGAACTCGGGGCTGTGGTCGAACACCTTGCCGCGGGCGGCGCGCAGCTCGCAGCTCATGTTGTAGAAGAAGATCGGCTCCAGGAACGAACGCACGCTGGCAGGCACTTCGCCCACGCCGTACTCAAGCGCATCGAGCACCATGACTGTATCGGTGTGCATGTTGAGGAACGCAAGAGCACGCTCCTCCATGGGGCGGCACTCGCCGGCGCCAAGCTGCACAAAGTAAAACACACCGGGCTCGGTGGCCTCGAACGGGCCGTGGAAATACTCGCCGGAGTGGATGTAGCAGCAGTGCTGCCACTGCATCTCCATGAGCGAGCAGATGGCCATGGCGTAGGTCTGGCTAAAGTTGGGTCCAGAGCCCAGGATATAGAAAAACTTGTGCTGCTGGCAGAGCTCGGCAAAGCGGGCGCCCAGCTCGGCGTTGACCTTCTCGCGGGCGGCGGGCAGCAGCGCATCCATCTGCTTGAGGCCCTCGTACATGTCGGCGAGCGCCTCGTAGCCTTCCTGCTGGTCGAGCAGTTCGGCGGCGATCAGAGCGCCGATGCCCTGCGGCACCTCGGCCTGCGGCACGCCCTCGCCCCAGGGGTAGACCCAGGTAGTCCACTTGCCGTTGTCGATCTTGGAGCCCTCGCAGTCGGTGAGGGCAACGACCTCAGCACCGGCGGCCAGCGCCATCTCGCAGCCGTCGACGACCTCCTGCGTGTTGCCGCTGTGGCTGCAGGCGATGACGAGCGACTTCTCGCCAAGACTCTTGGGAGCCATCAGGCAAAACTCGCGTGCCGTGTAGACCGTCGAGGTAAACGTGGTTGCCTCGCGCTTGAGCAGCTCGTTGGCCGGCATCAGGTCGATCATCGAACCGCCGCAGGCGATCCAAAAGACGTTCTCAATCTTGCCCTTGCGCTCAATGATTTCCTGAACCAGATCATGTGCGTTCATCCTGATGTTCCTCCTTGTGGGGCGGCTTTGAGCGACGGCAGCTCGTACCTGCTGTCGTTCTATGTTGTCCTATTTATAACACGTGTAATAACGCCTGTGAAGTCATCCCGGCAAATTTGTCCTATGTTGTTCTATCTGTGGACGTTAGATGTCGAAGACGTAGCGCGAGCCCACGATCTTTTGGCGGCCGAGCAGTAGAGGGCGCCCGCCAGCGTCGGTAAAGTACGCCTCCATATAGAAGAGCGGCTCACCGACCGGCACCTCCAGCAGCGGGGCCGTCTGAGCATCGGCAAGCGCAATCTCCACGGTGCAGGGGTCGGACTTGAGCGGCGCGCGACCCGAATGCTCGGCAACGAGCGCAAAGATTGAGTTATCGGAAAGGTCCTCATCGGCCAGCGTCTGCAGGTAGGGATGGTCGGCGAGCACAAAGGCGTTGTTCTCAAGCATGACAGGGATGCTGTCGGCTGTGCGCACGCGTTCGACCACGATAAGCTCGCAGCCGGGCTCCACGCCAAAGAACGCCGCGTCCTCGTGCGTCGCCGCGACCACCGTGCGCGACACCAGACGCGCACCCGGCACCATGTCGTTGGCAGCACAACCCTCAGTAAAGCTCTGGACGTCACCCTTCTGGCGAATCTTGCGCTTGAGCTTGGGAGCGCACACAAAGGTGCCCCTCCCCTGCTGGCGGTTGAGATACCCCGCACGCGACAGCTCCTCGATGGCGCGACGCACGGTGACGCGCCCCACGCCGTAGGACTTCGCGAGCTCCATCTCGGAAGGAATGCGCGAGCCGGCAGCGTACACGCCGCGCGCGATCTCGCCCTTTAGGTCGTCCATGACCTGCTGGTACAGCGGCACGGCGGACACCTCGGCGCGCTCGGAACGTTCGGTCTTGCTATCGGCTACCATCGTTACGCTCCATCCCGCGCATGCTCGGACTCAAACTCTTCAATCGCCGCCATAAACTGCTCGCCAAAGGCGTCGGCCTTTTTCTCGCCAATGCCGTTGACCTGGATCAGCTCGTCGCGCGTCTGCGGGCGCAGGCGGCACAGGCCGCGCAGGGCCTTGTCGGAAAAGACCATATACGGCGCCATCTCCAGCTCCGCAGAGATCTCCTTGCGGAGGGCACGCAGGCGCTCGAACAGCTCGGCATCATCGCCCACGCGCGGGCGCTGATCCAGCTCGGCCTCCTCGCGCAGCAGATCGACGGCGCGGCGGGCGCGGGCCGAGGCCTTGCGCTTGGATGCACGACGCTTAACGGTAAAGGCAAACGCCTCATCCTCGACCTCGCCGGCACGCGGGCCCAGCCCCACGACCGGGTACTGCCCCTGCGAGGTGGCCAGATAACCGCGGCCGCACAGCTGGCCGATGATGTCCTTGATGCGCCCGACCGATTCGCTCGACAGCTCACCGTAGCCGCGGTCCTCGTCCAGATGCATCTGGCGAATGCGCTCGGTGTTGCCGCCGTGGAGCACATCGGCGATGAGCGACTTGCCAAAGCGCATGGGGCGCGTGGCCACATAGCGCACAGCGGCGCGGGCCATATCGGTGACGTCCTCGACCTCGAACTGCGTGAGACAGTTGCTGCAGTTGCCGCAGCCCTCGGCGTCGTCTGCCGTGCCTCCCGCGGCGGCTGTCGCATGCTCGGCCGCGGCTTCGTCGCCAAAGTAGCGCAGCATGTATTCGCGCAGGCAGCCGGTGGTATTGCAGTAGCCCTCCATCTGGCTGAGCAGGCGATAACGGTTCTGGAGCGCCCACGCGCGCTGCTCGTCGTCAAGCGCCTCGTCGGCCGCATCGCCGCGGTCGATCAAAAAGCGGCGCATGCGAAAATCGTTACCGTTCCACAGCAAGTGACAGCTGGCCGGATCGCCATCGCGGCCAGCGCGGCCCGCCTCTTGGTAGTACGCCTCAATGCTCTCGGGCACGTTGTTGTGAATCACATAGCGCACGTTGGGCTTGTCGATGCCCATGCCAAAGGCGTTGGTGGCAACCATCACCTGAATGTCGTCGTCGATAAAGGCGCGCTGGCTCTGGCGGCGGGCGTCGTTGCCCATGCCAGCATGGTAGCGGCCAACGCGAATGCCGCTGGGGCCCAGCGCCTCGGCAAGCTCGCCTGCCAGCGCATCGACCGTCTTGCGG
>CABSMB010000202.1 GCA_902478705.1 uncultured Collinsella sp.
ACGGTAAGCTGCGCATCAACTGGGATGCGTCCTACGACTTTAAGGCGCGCGACATTCGCTATACCGTGGAGCTTGCGCACGATTACGCCATTACTGACGTGATCTTTAAGGCCGAGGACGTGCTGCTGCCCGAGGTGACGTGCGACGCGCCCGACACCGGCCAGTACTTTGTGCGTGTGCGCGCCACCAACTCCGACGGCTATACGCAAGATGCGTTTGACTACTACGTGACCGATGACGGCAAGCAGTACGGCATGAAGTGCTTCTACGTGCAAGACGGCGGTAAGGTCGTGGAGGACACGTATGAGGAGGGCTAGCGCGCTGCTTGAGCGCCTGGCGGCCCCGCCTGCGCGTGCTACGCAGGAGCGCTACCGCCACGAACTCAAATATCTCATTAACGAGGGCGAGCACGCCGCGCTTGCCTGTCGCATGGCGCCGGTATTTAAACTGGACAAGCATGCGCAGGCAGGCGGTTACACCATTCGCAGCCTGTACTTTGACGACTACTGCAACTCGGCCTACGAGGAAAAAGACGCCGGTATCCTGATGCGCAAAAAGTATCGCGTGCGCATCTATAACGGCAGCGACAAGGTGATTAAGCTCGAGCGTAAAAAGAAGTACGGCAGCTGGATCTACAAGGAGGATGCGCCGCTCACCCGCGACGAGTTTGAGCAGGTCCTCGCTGGCGACTATGACTTTTTGCTGCGCAGCCCGCATCAGCTCTGCCGTGAGTTCTATATCGAGTGCATCTGCAACATGATGCGCCCGCGCACCATCGTGGACTACGAGCGCGAGCCGTGGGTGATGGACGAGGGCACCGTGCGCGTTACGTTTGACATGAACGTGCGTGCCGCGGTGGGTAGCTTTGACATCTTTGACGCGACGTTGCCCGCGCTGCCGGTCCTGGAGCCCGGCAAGCTAGTGATGGAGGTTAAGTTTACCGAGTTTTGCCCGCAGCTGGTGCGCGATATGGTGCCGCCGGGCGCGGCCGAGCTTACGGCGGTCTCCAAGTACTGCCTGTGTTACGAAAAGACCGCCTACCTGCGCGGATTTAATTACTGGGAATCGGATTTTGAGAACCGAGGGGATATTTAGACCATGAGCACCAGGGACTTTTTTAAGAACTCCGTTTTGGAGGCGTTTGGGCAGGTCGACCCTGCCAAGATCGGTCTGTCGCTGCTCGTGGCACTCGCCATGGGCATCCTGATCTATTTCGTGTACAAGCGCTTCTTTACCGGCGTGGTGTATTCGCGCAGTTTTGCCGTGACGCTTGTGGGCATGTGCGTGCTTACCTGCATGGTCACACTCGCGATCTCGACCAACGTGGTCATCTCGCTCGGTATGGTCGGTGCTTTGTCCATCGTCCGCTATCGTACGGCGGTCAAGGACCCGCTCGACTTGCTGTATCTGTTTTGGGCCATTACCACGGGCATTACGGCGGGCGCCGGCATGTATGCGCTCGTGGGGCTTACGGCAGTGGTCATCGTGGTGATGATTGCCGGCTTTGCGAGCCGCCAAGACAAGGCGCGCGTGTACATGATGGTCATTCACTACACGGGCCAGACCACTGGTGATGATATCGTGCGTGCATTTGGGCGCACCAAGTTCACCGTCAAGTCCAAGACCATGCGCGGCGACAAGGTCGAGATGGCCGTGGAGGTGTTCTCGGACGGTGTGGATATGCCCTATGCGGACGCCATCCGTGCGCTCGATGGCGTTGAGGACCTGACGCTCATCCAGTACAACGGCGAATACCACGGCTAGAACTCTAGCGAGTAAATTGCACAAAGAGGGGCGCTCCTGGTCGAGCATACGTCAGCGAGCGGGCATCTGCCGTGGCGAGGTGCCGCGAAAGAGGAGCGACGCGTACTTCATGTACGCGAGCGACGGTTTGAGCGGCAGATCGCCCGGCAGATGCCCGCGCAGCGTCGAGCAGTCCGGCGTTCGTCAGAACGCCGGAACGAACAGGTATCATGGTGAAAGCGATTTCAATGACAGGGGTACCATTGGTAAAGATGAAAGATGTCGCCGAGCTGGCGGGCGTTTCGAGCGCCGCGGTCTCGCGCTATCTTAACGGTGGCTATATTTCGGCAGATAAGGCCGAGCGCATTAAGCAGGCGATCGAGCAGACCGGCTACGTGCGCTCCAACCAGGCCCGCGCGCTGCGCACGGGGTCTACCAAGCTCATCGGCGTCATCGTGCCTAAGATCAACTCCGAATCGGTGAGCCGTATTACCGCCGGTATTGGCCAGGTACTCGGCCGCCGCGGCTACCAGATGTTGCTGGCAAATACCGACAATGTGGCGGAGCGCGAGCTCGAGTACCTGGACCTGTTTCAGAACCACCCGGTTGACGGCATCGTGCTCGTGGCAACCATGATTACCGATGAGCATCGCCACGCCATCGCATCCTGCCGCGTGCCGATGGTGCTGATTGGCCAAAACGTCGAGGGCGCGGCCTGCGTGTACCACGACGACTATGAGGCTGCTTTTGAGCTGGGCCGGGCGTTGGCTGGGCGTGTGACGGGCAAGATCGGCTACGTCGGCGTTACCGAGGACGACCAAGCCGCCGGCTACGATCGCCGTCACGGTCTGCAAGCCGGTCTGGCTGCTGCGGGCGTTGAGCTCGACCCCGCGATGATCCGCTATGGCTCGTTTACGTTGGATTCCGGCTATCGTGCCGCGCGTGAGTTGCTGCAGGCCGATTCGCATCTTGACTTTATTGCCTGTGCGACCGATACCATGGCCGCCGGTGCCCTGCGCGCGATCGATGAGGTGCGTGGCGCGGGAGAGGGCGCCCATCGCGTGAGCGGTTTTGGCGACAACGCCTTTTTGCGTGCGCTGACGGGCGGTATCCCTACCGTGCATTACGGCTATCTGACCAGTGGCGTTGAGGCCACGAGTATGTTGCTCGACGTGGTTGACGGCGTGGAGGGGGAGCGCGGCATGCGCGCGCTCAAACTGGATCATCAGCTCATGTGCGTGTAGCCGGCGGGCATTATTGCCCGTTCTTTCCGAGCCCTCAGCAAGGCCTTTAGTTTCCTCCAGATTCTGATCGGCTATCACAAGCTTGGCTTCTAGGCGTTTGGTCGTGGGCTGTCGGAGCGCTTGGCGGCGCTCTGGCGCTATACTGCAGCCGTTACCCATGATGCGGGGAACACCCGTGTCATGGGTTTTTGCTTTTGAAGGGACGGTGCCGTATGGACGTGCGGGGATTCGAAGAGGCATGGAGTGCGCGTGCCCGTGCGCGCGAGGCTCGGTTGCTGGCGGCACCGCATGTGCCGGCGGCATTGTCGTTGCTGGGTATCGTGCGTCCCGGTGACCGTCTGGTGGCTTTCGCGGATGACTTCGCCGCTGCGTTTTCGCGCGGTTTTGAGGTCCACGATGTAGTGCTGGTGGGGGAGCTGTCCGTTGCGGCGTTTGAGGCTGCGTCCGAG
>CABSMB010000203.1 GCA_902478705.1 uncultured Collinsella sp.
CCTTTTAAGGCCTACCTGGGTCTGGGTAACGCGCTGTTCCAGTCGGGCGACTACGCCAATGCCGGCACCGCCTTCCGTCAGGCTGCCATCGATGGCGCCAACCCGGCTCCTGCCGCCGCCCTCGGCGATCTGGGCCGCTGCTTCATCAAGCTCGGCCGCCCCGCGGACGCCGTTGAGACCTACCGCACGGCTATCGACTTTGCCGGCCCGCGCGACGACACGCGCGCCCTTAACGCCGGCATGGGCCAGGCGCTTTCCGCCGCCGGCCGACCCTCCGATGCGCTCGATGCCTTTAACGCCGCTACCGCCGACGGCATCTACCAGCTCACGCCCGAGCAGGCCGACGAGCTTGCCCGCGTGCACGACTCGCTCGCCGCGCTTTCGGCCCAGACGGCCATGTCCACGGCTCCGGCTCCCGCGATGGACGCTCCCGCTGTCGACCCGCTCGATCCCACGGGCGCGACCGGCCAGTTTATGCCCGACCCCTCTGACACCGGCTTCTTTACGCTGTCCGAGTCCGAGATGGTCCAGCAGGACCGCAAACAGGCCAAGGTCCGTCGTCGCCACCGCCACACGGGTCTCAAGATCTTCCTGGTGCTGCTCCTGCTCATCGTGATCGCTGCCGGCGGTCTGGGCTATGCCTATACACGCGGCATGGGCTATCCCTCGCAGGAGTCCGTCATCACCGACCTGTTCCAAGCTGCCGGTGACGGCGACACCGCCAAGGCCGAGTCCTGTCTGGCCTCGAGCCTGTCCGAGGACGCCAAGGCGATGATCATCTCCTCGATCCCGCAGGGCGCCACCGTCTCCATCGAGGGCATGGATCAGTCCATGACCGAGACTACCGCCAAGGTGAAGGCATCGCTGTCCAAGGGCGGCGAGCAGGAGTACACCGTCAAATTCGTGCGCTCCGACAACCATATTGGTTGGGCCGTTTCCTCCTTCGATATCGATTTCTCGGCTGCTGACAACCAGTAGTGACCTTATGGGATTTGGCTCTGCCCGGCGCTTCACCGCAAGTGAGGTGCCGGGCTTGCGCTAGTATGATGGGCTAGTAGTTTTCCAGCAATCATCCAACACATCAGGAGTTGCGTTGTTTTCTTTGATGGATATGTTCTTCGGTAGCTATGCGGGCGATCTTGCCATCGACCTCGGCACCGCCAATACGCTTGTCTCCGTGCGCGGCAAGGGCATCGTCATCCGCGAGCCCTCCGTCGTCGCCATCGACAAGAACGACGAGCGCATCCTGGCGGTCGGCATCGAGGCCAAGCGCATGCTCGGCCGTACGCCCGGCAACATCGTGGCCGTCCGTCCCCTTAAGGACGGCGTCATCGCCGACTTCGATGTCACCGAGGCCATGCTCCGCTACTTTATCGACAAGGCTTCCGAGAAGCGCTATCCGTGGACCCCGCGTCCGCGCGTCGTTGTCTGCGTTCCCTCCGGCGTCACGTCGGTCGAGAAGCGCGCCGTCTTTGAGGCCACGATTCAGGCCGGCGCTCGTCAGGCCTACCTGATCGAGGAGCCCATGGCGGCTGCCATCGGCGCCGACCTGCCCGTCGAGGAGCCCACAGGCTCCATGGTCATCGATATCGGCGGCGGCACCACCGAGGTCGCCGTTATCGCCATGGGCGGTATCGTCGTATCGCAGTCCATCCGCATTGCCGGCGATGAGTTTGACCAGGCCATCCTCACCCACGTTCGCGATGCCTACAACCTGGCTATCGGCGAGCGCACGGCCGAGGATATCAAGATCAAGGTTGGCTCTGCCGTGCCGCTTAAGGACGAGCTCGACGTCGAGGTCAACGGCCGCGACGTGATCACGGGCCTGCCCAAGACCGTTCGCATTGAGAGCGAGGAGATTCGTCGCGCGCTTAACAAGCCGCTCGACGAGATGGCCAAGGCCGTTAAGGACGCCCTGGATGCCACCCCGCCCGATCTTGCCTCGGACCTTATGTACTACGGCATTCTGCTGACCGGCGGCGGTGCGCTGCTACGCGGCCTCGACGTGCGTCTGCGCGACGAGACCGGCGTTTCGGTCAACGTCAGCCCCACGGCGCTCGATAACGTCGTAAACGGCTGCGCCCGCGTGCTCGAGGCCAACGCCTTTGACGGTGGCTTCGTCCAAACCAATGCTTAATTTCCAAAAGGTGGATTCCATTTGGCACGATCTTCGGGTTTCTCTCCAAATCTGAATACCAAGCGACAATCAACGGGTATGCGCCCGTTGATTGTTTTCAGCCTGATTTCGGTGTTGCTGCTCACGTTTTATATCCGTGAGGGCGAGGCCGGGCCGATTCATGCCGTGCGCTCGGGCGTGACGACGATCACCTCGCCGGTGCGCTTTTTGGGCTCGGCCGTGGCGGCTCCCTTCAACGCGATCGGCAACGTGTTCTCCAACCTCACGGCTTCGCAAGACACCCTCGACGAGCTCAAGAAGCAAAACGAGGTGCTGACCTCCAAGGTCGCCGAGCTTTCTGAGGCCCAAAAGACCGCCGAGCGCCTGGAGGGCCTGGTAGGGCTGCAGTCGACCTACAACCTCAAGTCGACCGCGGCTCGTATCGTCGGCGCGTCGGGTGATGCCTGGACTTCGACCGTCACCATCGACAAGGGCTCCGCCGACGGCCTTACCATCAACATGCCCGTGACGAGCTCTGCTGGCGTCATTGGCCAGATTATCGAGGTATCGGCCAAGACGTCGACCGTGCGTCTGATCGGCGACGAGAACTCGGGCGTGTCGGCCATGGTGCAGGACACGCGCGCCCAGGGCATGCTGCAGGGTCAGCCCGATGGTACCCTGCGCCTTGAGTACGTGAGCGTCGACTCCGATGTTAAGGTGGGCGACATTATCGTCACCTCGGGTATTGGCGGTGTGTTCCCCAAGGGCCTGCCGCTCGGTACCGTGTCCTCGGTGGAGAAGTCGGCCAACGACGTGTACTACACCATCGTTGTGCGCGCCCAGACCACGGCCGAGAACAACGAGGAAGTGCTCGTCATCACCTCGCTGACCGACGAGCAGTCGGCCTCGGACGAGGATGTGAGCTCTGCCAACAGCACGCCGCAGGGCACCTCGCGCGATGCGGCGACCAAGACCAAGGACGAGGACTCGGACGATAGTTCCGACGCGTCCGAGACAACCGATTCCGGCTCGAGCGAATAGGGGGCATGTCCATGGATCTACACGAGCAAGGGGCAAGCTCCCGCACGTTTGTCATTGCCGCCATTGTCTGCGTGCTCCTGCAGGCGGGCTTGGCGCCGCAGATTTCTATCGCGGGCGGTCGCGTCAACTTTATGATCATCCTGGTGTGCCTGAGTGTGTTCTCGGGCGATCCCACACGAGCCGTCGTCTGCGGTTTTTGCAGCGGCTTGTTCTATGACCTTTCCGCTGCCGTGCCGGTGGGCGTTATGTCGCTGCTGCTGGCCGTGGGTTCTTTTGCCC
>CABSMB010000204.1 GCA_902478705.1 uncultured Collinsella sp.
TCCGCAGCGGCCACAAACCCGTTCTCGCCTAGCTCAACGCCACCGTCCCAGGTTGCGGCGCCGCCCACGGTGAGCGGGTCACCGCCAGCACGCATCACGGCCTCCTTCTGGTCCAGGATGCCGCACGCCTCCACAATGGCATCGATCACGGTCTCTGGGCGAATGGCACACCCGGGCGCGTACACGTCTACGGGAATCGCGCGGTCCACGCCGCCGATCACGTTGTAGGCATCGCGGAAGACGCCGCCCGAGCACGCGCAAATGCCGCACGCCACCACGCACTTAGGCTCGAGCATCTGGTTGTAGATCTGGCGCACGACGGGCAGGTTCTGGGCATTGACCGAACCCGTCACCAAAAAGATATCCGCATGCTTGGGGTTGCCGGTGTTGACCACGCCAAAGCGCTCCGCATCGAACAGTGGGGTGAGCGAGGCCAGCACCTCGATATCGCATCCGTTGCAGCTCGAGCCGTCGTAATGAATAACCCACGGCGAGCGCGACATTTTATGATCCATAGATGCCGCCTCCTAAATAAATACGTCGACGAGGATGGGCATAAGGTTGAGCAGGCCAAACACCAGCGCCACGCCCCAGCCGAGCTTAAAGCAGCTGCGCCAGGTGCTGCGTGCAAAGGTGTTGTCGATCAGCACCTCGACAAAGTACGTCGCGACCATCACGACCAGGGCAACCACCCAGCTCACCGGGTTGTCCCAAACAAAGAACATGCCCACCCACATCAAAAACAGCACGGTCTCGCACCAGTGCATGAGGGTCATCTTGGCCAGCGTGCCGCCGCTCATCTCGGTGGCGACGCCCTGGACAATCTCCTGATGCGCGTGATGCGAATACGAAAGATCGAACGGCGACTTGCGCAGCTTGATGGTAAGCACCGCAAGCAGCGCGAGGAAAATGGGCGCACTGTACACAATGATGGGGGCCGACTGCCCCGTCACGGCAATGGAATCGAAGCTATCGGTGGCAAGGTACAGGCCCACGCTCATCAGCAGGACGGCGGGCTCGTAGCTCATGACCTGCAGCAGTTCGCGATCGGCGCCGACCTGGGCAAACGGGCTTTGCGTCGAGGCGGACGCCAGCACCACAAAGATCGCGGCGAGCGTCACCATAAAGGCGCACAGCAGCGTGTTGGAACCCGACACAAAGATGCCGCCGCCCACCACGGTAAAGATGAGCGCGCATGCCATATAGGTATCGTCCATGGTGTTTACGCTGGCAGGGGCTTTGCGCAGGAGCTTGGCCACATCGTAGAACGGTTGCAACAGGCGCGGGCCCACACGGCCCTGCATGCGAGCGGACAGTTTGCGGTCGATGCCGTCGATCAGGCCGCCCACAAGCGGCGCCAGCAGGGCAAACGCCACGGTGCCTATAAAGATGCCCACGACGCCCGAACCTTCAAAGTACTTGCCGCGCAGCACCGAGGGCGCACTCATGGCAAGCCGCTCGGGCCCAATCCACGCGCAACACAGCAGCGCAAACAGAATGATGCCGCAGCACACAACGCTGCCTGCGGGGCCGATACGCTTCTCACCAAGGGCGCCCTCCAGGTACCAATTGCGCTTTTCGGCCTTTACCTCGTGACCCATCGAGCCGCGGAAATGGCGGTAGTTGTCGGTCCCCACACCCGAAAGGTACACGTTGACGTGCGGTTTGTTGCTCACGCGGAACGAGGTCAGCAGAACCACGGCGATAAACGCCACGATAACCACCATCAGATACATAGCGTCCTTGCCAATAACGTACGGCACGCGGCCAAACACCATGGCCAAGTAAGGCGACACCAGACCGCTCGAAATAATCGGGAACGCCACGCAGCACAGAATCAGCAGCGCGGCGATGGTGTTGAGCGCCACCCATTCGGTCTTATGGACATTGACCTCAACGTTTTGAGCCGTGGGGTCGACGCCCGAAAGCTTGGCGAGCCACTTGCCCCAGAAGAAGAACGTCGCGGCCGAGCCAAAGGCCAGCACCATGATCATGAGCACGTTGCCGGTCTGCGCGAACGCCACCAGGGCGCCCCACTTGGACACGAGCATGCCAAACGGCGCCACAAACATGCCCATGATACCCAGCATCATTAGGCGCGTCAGGTGCGGCATGCGGCTGAACATACCGTCCATGTCCTCGATATTGCGGCTGCCGATATGATGCTCGGCCGTGCCCACGCACAGGAACAACAGCGACTTTGCCACCGTGTGGAATAGAATCAGGAAGATGGCGGCCCACACGGCCTCGGGCGCGCCGACACCCAAGCAGGCACTGATGAGGCCCAGGTTGGAAATGGTGGAGTACGCGAGCACGCGTTTGGCGTTGCTCTGCGAGATGGCCATGAGGGCAGCGAGCAAAAACGTGATGGCACCCACACTCGTGACCATAAAGCCGGTCACGGGATAGATGGCATAGAGCGGGCTGAGCTTGACCATCAGGAACACGCCGGCTTTGACCATGGTTGACGAGTGCAGCAGGGCGCTCGTGGGAGTGGGGGCAACCATGGCGCCCAACAGCCAGGTGTGGAACGGCATCTGCGCGGCCTTGGTGAGCGCGGCGAGCGACAGCAGAACGACCGGCATCACCAGCAGCGCGGATTGCGCGGTTCCAGCGCCGGAAAGCTCGATCATGCCCGAGATGGTCAGTGGCATGCCGTTAACGTGCAGGTACATGAGTCCGGCCAAAAACGCGATGCCGCCCAGCATGTTGAGGATGATCTGGGTAAAGGCGTTTTTGATAGCCTCGGGCGTGCGCGTGTAGCCAATCATAAGGAACGAGCACACGGTGGTGATTTCCCAGCCGCAGAACAGCCACTCAAGGTTGTCGCTCGTCACGATGACGAACATGGCCGAGAGGAACAGGAACATAAGCGCCAGGAACTGCGGGCGTCGGTCGGGCACGGTCAGCCCGCGCAGTGCGGCCTCGTGCTCGTCGTGGGCCTGGAAGTCCTTCATGTAGCCCAGGGCGTACACGCAGATAAGGCTGCCGACAATGCCGACGGCAAGCACCATGATCACGCTCATGTAATCCAGGTAGAGCGGGGTGGCGGTGACGGCCTCGGCCGCGGGCAGCGTCATGGCTGCAAAGGCGAGCGAGCCCACCAGCTGCACCATGCCGAGCACTGTGGTGAGCGTGCTCTTATATTTGCGCGCGTTGTACAGGATGACGGCGCACAGGATCACGTCGATGGCGGAGCTGATGATGGAGAGCACATGCGAGGTGCCGGGAGCAACTTCGAAGCTCTGCGGGCCCGCGCCAAAAAACATGACGGCGACTACAACCGTCACAGCCATAATGATGCCGGAGCCTATGAGCCCCACCGCATCGCGGGCGCGGTCACCACGCGCGAGCAACATGCCCAACGCCGGTACCAGCGGAAACAGGGTAAGGAAATACAGTTGCGTTATGGAA
>CABSMB010000205.1 GCA_902478705.1 uncultured Collinsella sp.
TACATGCGAACTCCAATCCGGGCACCGAAGTGTCCAACATTTTGTCCGCACCCCCATGATTACACAAAATCGCTTAAAACTTGCATCCGAGTTTTTGCGATTACACAAAATCGAAAAAACTTGTACGCGAGTGTACCCAGATGATTGTCGCACGCCGCGCACACTCTATCTCGCGACACAAAGGCCGCGCTTTGTCTTGCGGTATCATCTACCCACGATCTGAAAGGGCGGATATGGCAGCTCCCCGAGAACTCGAAATCGCAAACGATCTCCTCAAACGCGTCATAGATGGCCGCGCACCGCTGCTATGCGATGGCGGCATGGGAAGCCTCATCCAACAGGCGGGCCTCTCGCAAATCCACGATGTGCCGGACCTCCTCAACCTCACGCACGCAGACGACATATGCACCTTGCAACGCGGCTATGTCGAAGCAGGTAGCGATTGCATCGCCACCAACACCTTCAACTCGAACCGCCTCAAACTCGCGAATCATGACGCGAGCGTCGATGAGCTCTACGCAGCCGCAGCCCAAATCGCGCGTGATGCGGGAGCACGGCTCGTTGCCGGTGACATCGGTCCTACCGGGTCGTTGCTTGCCCCGCTTGGGGAACTCAGCTTCGAGGAAGCCTACGATATCTTCGCCGAACAAGCCCGCGCCGCCCGCGCAGCCGGTTGCGATCTCATCTTTCTCGAAACCTTCGCTGATCTGCTCGAAGCCAAAGCGGCGCTGCTCGCCTGCCTCGACAACACGCCGTTACCGGTCTTCGTGACGATGACCTTCGGCGAGGATGGTCGTACCTTCATGGGCACGACACCCGCCGTTGCCGCCGCCACGCTCTCCGCGCTCGGTGCCTCGGCCGTTGGCATCAACTGCTCGCTCGGCCCAGGCGAGATAACGCCTCTCGTCGCGCAGATGGCCCCGCACACCCGCTGCCCACTCATGGTGCAGCCCAATGCGGGACTCCCACGCATCGCCGAAGATGGTTCCACGGTCTACGATGTCGACCCCGCAAGATTCGCGCAGGCCATGGGCGCCATCTTGGAAGCCGGGGCTCGCATCGTCGGCGGTTGTTGCGGAACGACGCCTGCCCACATCGCGGCTCTGCGTCAGCTCATTGATGATGGCAACTGGTTGCATGATAACGTTTCCGACTATCGACCTTCCTTCGTCGTGGCAAGTGCTCAGGAGCTAGTCGAACTCATGCCAGACGCACCCACGGTCGCGACCATCGGCGAGCGCATCAACCCCACGGGAAAGCCGCGCCTCAAGGAGGCACTTGCCAGCGGCTCCTATGACCTCGCCATCTCCGAAGCCGTCGCGCAAATCGAAGCTGGCGCCGACATTCTCGACGTCAACGTCGGGGTGCCGGGCATTGACGAGTCGCATGCGCTGCGTGAGCTTACCGAGCGCCTGCAAGCCACCGTATCAGCGCCCCTGCAACTCGACTCCGCCAACCCTCACGCACTCGAAGCTGCCTGCCGCAGCTATGCGGGACGTCCGCTCATCAACTCGGTCAACGGCAAGGCTGAAAGCCTCGCCGCCGTGCTGCCCATTGCAGCACGCTATGGCGCGACTATCGTTGGCCTCACGCTCGACGAAGACGGCATCCCACCGTCTGCCGAGGAGCGCCTCGCCATCGCCGAGCGCATCATCGACGCCGCCCTTTCGGCTGGCCTGCAGCTTGAGGACATCGCAATCGATTGCCTCGTCATGGCCGCCGCCACCAATCAGCCCGAAATCCCCAAGATCCTCGAAGCCGTACGACTCTGCAAGGAGCGCCTCGGCGTGCGCACCGTGCTCGGCATCTCCAACGTGAGCTTCGGGCTGCCCGCACGTCCCGTCCTCAACGCGAGCTTTCTCACGGCCGCGCTTGCCTGCGGGCTCGATCTGCCCATCATCAACCCGCTTGAGGCGCGCTACCGCGAGGCCATTGCAGCCTTCCGCATCATCAACGGCCAGGATGCCGGCTGCCTGGAATACGTGCACGCGATGCAGAATGTCATTTCGAGCGCAGCGGGTGCCCCTCCTGTCATTTCGAGCGCAGTCGAGAAACCTCGCCCTTCGCGTTTCGCTGGCAGTGGCGAAGGAGATTTCTCCACTGCGTCGCCTAACGGCGACTCCGGTCGAAATGACAGCGGTGGCGGCCTGCACGACTCCGGTCGAAATGACAGCGGTGGCGGCCTGCACGACTTCGGTCGAAATGACAGCGCTTCCGTCCTCCATAATGCAATCCTCACTGGCCAGCGCGATACTGCCGCCGAAGCGGCACGCACCATGCTCGCAACCAGCGACGTCGCTTCCATCGCAGGAGACGTCCTCGCACCCGCCCTCGACGAGGTTGGGGTGCGTTATGACGAGGGCACGTACTTTCTCCCCCAGCTCATGGCTTCAGCCGAGGCCGCCAAATCGGCCTTCGACGTGCTCAGCGAAGCAAGCGCCTCAGCTGGCGCTGCAAAACGCAATGCGTTGCCAATCATCCTCGCCACAGTCGAGGGCGATATTCACGATATCGGCAAGAACATCGTCAAAATGCTGCTCGAAAACTATGGTTACACGGTCATCGACCTTGGTCGTGATGCAGCTCCCCAAGCCGTCGTCGACGCGACGCTCGATGCCAACGCCCCTCTTGTGGGCCTTTCGGCTCTCATGACCACGACATTGCCCGCGATGGAGCGCACCATCGCACTGTTGCGCGAGCAGGCACCCCAAACCCGCATCATGGTGGGCGGTGCCGTGCTCACCGAGGACTATGCGCAACGCATCGGCGCCGACTATTACGCCGATGACGCAGCAGCCTCCGTTCGTGTCGCCCAGCAGCTCCTCGATGGATGAGATGCGCGCCAGGGTGCCAGGTCCTTTAGCGCACCCACCGACACGCTCTTGCGCAGGTTCTCGCGAAGCTTTATCATCGCAGGAAGTGTGAAATCCGGCGGCAGCGTGCCGCCTAGAGAGAAGGATGAGACAATGATACTCAACCCCGAAAAGGCTCTGGAGCGCTCCGCCATGCAGGCTCAGTACGGTTCCCCCGTCACCCCCAAGAAGCGCGGCTTCAAGGAAATCATTCTCACCACGACCGCTGGCTACATCGCCTCGATCGCCGTGATCGCCTGCTTCTTCCTGATTGCCGCCATCGGCGCATAGACGCGGCAACATAGCATGAAGAAAGGGACCCTTCGGGGTCCCTTTTGTTTGCGGAAAACGCCTTGTCATTTCGACCGGAGCCGTGCAGGCTGTTCTCGTTGTCATTTCGACCGGAGCCGCCGTTAGGCGGCGTAGTGGAGAAATCTCTCCCGCCACGACCCGATGAAACGCAAGGTTGAGATTTCTCGACTTCGCTCCGCTTCGCTCGAAATGACAAGAGGGGGCACTCCTTCGCTCGAAATGGCATCAGAGAGCAATGC
>CABSMB010000206.1 GCA_902478705.1 uncultured Collinsella sp.
CTGCAAGAGCTCAAGGGTGCCTTTATGGCTTCGCTGGGCACCAAGATCGCCGCGCTGCTCATCAAAAAGCAGATGCGCGAGATCAAGGCAAAGCTCTCGGGCGATGCTAAGGGCGGCGCCATTCTGCTGGGCCTGCGTGGCGTGGTCCTGATCGGCCACGGTGCCACCTCGGTCGAGGCCGTCAAAAACGGTACGCTCGCCGCGGCGGAGGCCGTGCGCGCCGGGCTGGTCGAGAACGTCGCCAACTCTATGGACGGCATCGTTTTGTAGGAGCGAGTTAGAGCTCTGTTATGTGCCTCGCGGCCTTCGTCGTGGGGTAGAATCAAAACCGTGTCTTGGCGCTGCGCTTGCGGCGCCAGCTGGTTGATGTTCACGCAATATGAGAGGAAGCGCTATGGACCGCTCCGAAATCTTCGATAAGATCGCCGAAGTCGCCGCTGACGTTCTGGGCGTCGATGTCGCCGACATTAGCGACGAGACTACCTTTGACGATCTCGATGCCGATTCGCTTGAGCGTCTGCAGCTGGTGACGGCCATCGAGGACGAGTTCGACCTCGAGATCGATGACGAGACCCTGCTGTCGCTCAACTCTGTCGCCGACGCTGTCGACGCTATTGAAAACGCCAAGGAGGCCTAAGTCTTGGCTTTATCTCAACGACTCGCGCGCGCCCAGGAAATCCTGGGCCACGAGTTCAATAACAAGGTGCTGCTGCGCGCGGCGCTCACGCACCCTTCTGCCGTGGAAGGTCAGCCCGTCTCGGCGAGCTATGAGCGCCTTGAGTTTTTGGGCGATTCCATTTTGGGCGCCGTGGTGGCCCGTTCGCTCTTTGAGTCCTATCCGGAGTTTGACGAGGGCAAGCTTACGCGCCTGAAGGTGTCGCTCGTCTCGGGCGCCACGCTGTCCGAGGTGTCCCATGAGCTGGGCATCGACGACATCATCATCTTCGGTGCCTCCGAGACCGGCACGGGCGCCCGTGGCCTGCACTCGGCGCTCGAGAACGTCTATGAGTCGCTCGTGGGCGCCCTGTATCTGGATGCCGGTTGGGATGCAGCGGCGGAGTTCATCCACCGCACGCTTAAGCCGCACCTGGCCACCGAGCGTGCCGAGCACCCCGCGAACCCCAAGTCGTTCTTGCAGGAGTGCGTGCAGGCAGACGGCCACGAGCCTCCGGCGTACAAGCTCGTTGGCTCTGAGGGCCCGGCGCACGCACCGACCTTTACCGCCGTGGTGCTCATCGACGGTATCCGCCAGGGCCGCGGCACCGGTTCCTCCAAGAAGGAAGCCGAGGGAGCCGCTGCACTCGAGGCGCTCGACCGCATGGGTTACACCACTAACGGCGTGATTCTGAACAAGAAGCCTGTTTAAGCGAGGAGCCGTGTATCTCAAGTCCCTCACGCTCAAAGGGTTCAAGTCGTTTGCCGACCGCGCCCATATGACGTTTGAGCCGGGCCTGACCGTCATCGTCGGTCCCAACGGCTCGGGAAAATCGAACATCTCCGACTCGATTCTGTGGGTCCTGGGCGAGCAGAGCGCCAAGCAGCTGCGCGGCCAGGCCATGGAAGACGTCATCTTCTCGGGCTCGTCGGCGCGCAAGCCGGTGGGCGTTGCCGAGGTCACGCTGGTGCTCGACAACTCGGACCATATGCTGCCCGTCGACTTTGACGAGGTCGCCATCACCCGTCGTATGTACCGCTCGGGCGAGAGTGAGTACCTCATCAACTCGAGTCCGTGCCGCCTGATGGACATCCAGGACATCCTGCACGATTCGGGACTAGGCAAGGATACGCATTCCATCATCAGTCAGGGCAAGCTCGATGCCATTTTGCAGAGCCGCCCCGAGGAGCGCCGTGCCCTCATTGAGGAGGCCGCCGGCATCTCCAAACACAAGCGTCGCAAGGAACGTGCGCTCAAAAAGATTAAATCGATGGACGAGCACCTGACCCGTGCCCGCGACATCAATAAGGAGATTGCCCGTCAGCTGCGGCCGCTGGAGCGTCAGGTCGATCGCGCGCGAAAGTACAAAGAACTGTCCTCGCGCGCGAACGAGCTTACGCAGATGCTGGCCGTCGACGAGCTGCGTTCGCTGCAATCGCAGTGGAACGACCTGGAGAGCCGCTCTAAGGAGGGCGCTGCCGAGCTGGAGCTCGCGCAGTACCGTCTGGGTGAGAAAGAGCGCGAGCTCGAGAAGCTCCAAGTTATGCTCGAGGAAAAGGGCCTGTTTGTGGGCGATTTGGGAGAGCAGCGCCGCCATATGCAAGACGTGGTCGGCCGCATTAACTCCGATATGCGCCTGCTCGAGGAAAAGGGCCACAACATGGTGTCGCGCCTGTCCGACATGCGCGGCCAGATTTCGAGCTCCGAGCATCAGCGCCGTCGCGTGGTCGAGGAGCTCGAGGACGCACGTGCTCAGCTCGAGGAAGTGACCGGTGCGCATATGCAGGCCCAGGAGGACGTTGATGCCGCTGGTCCTGCCGCCGCCGAGCTCCACGAGCGTCGCGTTGCGCTCGACAATCAGATTTCGCAGCTTACGCGCGAGCAGCGCGATGTGCAGCGCGTTGCCGATAATGCTGCGCTCGAGCTCGCCAAGGTGAAGGACTCGCTGAGCAACGCCGAGGTCGAGGACAACATGTACGCCTCGCGCCTGGAGCAGATCGACGAGCAGCTCGAGGAGGTCACGGCCTCGCTTGAGAGCCGTCGCGACCGCGCTGAGGAGCTCGAAGGCGCGCTCGACCAGGCTCGTCAAGCCCAGAGCGATGCGCGTGAGGCTACCGAGGTCGCCCGTTCAGCCCTTAAGGACTTGCGTAATCGCGAGAGCGAGGCGCGCAACAAGCTGTCCGAGGTGCGCTCGGAGCTTGCCAGCCAAAAGAAGCTTGATGCTCGCATGGCCGGCAGCTCGCCGCTCGTAAGCCGTCTGGTGGGCGCGCTGGGCGACGATGTCTCTGGTCGTCTGGGCGACGTGCTCGAAGCACCGCGTGAGCTCGAGGGCCTGGTTGAGCAGCTGCTTGCCGGCGATATCGATGCCCTTTTGTTTGATGACGCCGCTACGCTTGAGCGTGCCGGTCGTGCTGCTCTGGACCAAAAGAAGGCCTCTGGCGAGGCACTTCTGATGGCGCGCGGCGTGAGCGGCTTTGCTGCCGCCGAGGGCGCTGCCGGTTCGCGTCTGGTCGACCGTCTGTCCGTGCGTGCCGGGTATGGTCCGGTTGTCGAGGCGCTGCTCGGCGGCTATTACGTGGTCGATGACTTGGCTGCCGCGCTGGCGGCACCTGTCGTTGACGGTGTGACCTACGTGACGCCCGATGGCGCCCGCGTGGGCTGTGGCGGCTTGGTGCGTGTGGGGGGCGATGCCGGCGAGGCTTCGGGCGCCCTGGAGCGCAAGCGTCGTATCCGTGAGCT
>CABSMB010000207.1 GCA_902478705.1 uncultured Collinsella sp.
TGTTGGAGTCGGTTGCCACGGCGATGCCGTCGACAGCGACATCGAGCGAGCCGGCGATGACGTGGCCGCCCTCGTGGTCGGTGTGGTTGCCACTGATCTCGGAGCGGCCGGGCGCGTGCACATAGAGCACCTGGCGGTCGCCGATGGGGCCAAACTCCTCCTCAAATAGCTTGGTGAGCGTGGCGAGTGTCTTTTCGTCGGGAGTGGTCATGGGAGTCCTTTCCTTGGCGCGCACGGGTGAGTTTTGCGCCGTTATGAGTACGTTAACAACTTGAAGCGGCATGAACCAAGTGTTCACGATGCCGCACGTTACGGGCTATGTTAACGTACTCATAACACAACTCTTGTCACTTTTTGAGAATCTGGTAATCGGTAGATATTCAGCCGTGAACGGTATTGCCGTATGGACTTATAAAGCAGAAGAGATGCGGATTGAAAAAGTAGAGTACGTTAACATGCGTCCGATGATAGCGGGCCTCGGTGCGGGGCGTGTTTCCGCTCGGGCCGACATTCGCACTATTCAGATCTTGCGAGAGCGAAGGTGATTTTGTGGCAAGGCGCCCTTCCAACGATACGGGTACGCGTCCGGTATCCATGGCCGACGTTGCCCGCGCTGCCGGTGTTTCGCAACAGACGGTTTCGCGCGTTGCCAACGGATTGCCCAACGTTAACGAACAGACGCGCCAGCGCGTGCAAGCCGCTATGCAAGAGCTCGGCTTCCGTCCGAGCTATGCCGGCCGTTCGTTGCGTGACGGCCGTTACCATTCGGTCGGCCTGTGCGTCAACGATGTCACCAAGTTTGGCAACCTCTCAATGATCGACGGCATCGCCAGCGCGGCCCGCGAGCATAATTGCGCCATCACGCTGGTCGAGATGTCCAAGACCGAGGAATTCTCGCTTGCCGAGGCAACACGTCGTATGGCCGCGCTGCCCGTGGACGGCATCATCATCGGCATGAGCCGTATGGCTCCCGATTTTGAGGCGTTCGATCCGTTGCCGGGTATCGGCACGGTTATCGTCACCATGTATGCGCACCCGCGGGTGACTACGGTCGACTCCGATCATTACGGCTGCTCGCTGTTGCTCATGGATCATCTGTTTGAGCTGGGGCACGAGCAGATTCGTTATATCGGCGGCCCGTCGTTCTCGGTCGACGAGCAATTTCGTCGCGCCGGTTGGCAGGATGCGCTCGAGCGTAAACACATCGAGCCGGCAGAGCCGCTCGAGGGCGACTGGTCTGCCAACAGCGGCTACGAGGCCGGCAGGTACCTGGCCGAGCACGATCACACCATGACGGCGATCTATGCGGCAAACGATCAGATGGCAAATGGCGCGATTGCCGCGCTGCGTGATAGCGGCCTGCGCGTGCCCGAGGACGTGAGCGTGGTGGGCGTCGACGATTCGCTCGATGATTTTGTGGCACACAACGAGCTCACGACCGTGCGATTCGATCTACATCAGCGCGGACGCGAGGTGTTTGAGCATGCGGTTCCCGAGGCGGGTGCGGCGGGCAAAACCGTTGCCATCCGTATTCCCGGCCAGCTCATTATTCGACATAGCACGGCGATACTGCGCGCATAGTTTGTGCAGGTAAACGGCGATTTATCGCATTTCAATAACAATCGGTATGGATGCCGGCAGATAACAGTTGGGATACTGCCTAGTGTTATGATAGACGGGTTCTTTTGTCTATCTAGGAGGCTTTGCCTGATGGAGATCACCAAGGATATCCGCTACATCGGTGTCGACGATCACGACATTGACCTGTTCGAGGGCCAGTACGATGTGTCCGAGAACGGTATGGCATACAACAGCTACGTTATCTTGGGCGAAAAGATCGCTGTCGCCGATTCAGTCGACGGCGGTTTTGTTGACGAGTGGCTCGGCAACCTCGAGGCCGCGCTTGACGGCCGTACGCCCGACTACCTGGTCGTCCATCACATGGAGCCCGATCACTCCGCCGGCATCGCTGCCTTTATGGAGCGCTATCCCCAGGCCCAGATTGTGGCCAGCATGGGCGCCTTCCGCATGATGGTCAACTACTTTGGCACCGACTACCCCGAGCGCAAGATGGTCGTCAAAGAGGGCGACGTGCTCGACCTGGGTGGCCACAGCCTGACCTTTATCGGCGCCCCCAACGTTCACTGGCCTGAGGTGATCTTCTCCTACGAGTCCACCGACAAGGTGCTCTTTAGTGCCGACGGCTTTGGCAAGTTTGGCGCCAACGACATCGAGGATCCCGAGGGCTGGGCTTGCGAGGCTCGCCGCTACTACTTTGGCATCGTCGGTAAGTTCGGCAAGTTTGTGCAGGCCGTCCTCAAGAAGGCCGCCGACCTGGACATCCAGATTATCTGCCCGCTCCACGGCCCCGTGCTGACCGAGAACCTGGGCTACTACCTCGACACCTATAACACCTGGTCGAGCTATCAGCCCGAGGACGAGGGCATCACGATTGCCTATGCGAGCGTGTATGGCCATCTGAAGGCTGCCGTCGAGGAGCTCGCATCTGCGCTCGAGGCTCGCGGCCAGAAGGTCTCCGTCTTTGATCTGGCTCGCGACGACATGGCCGAGGCCGTTGAGGATGCGTTCCGCTACGACCGTCTGGTGCTCGCCTCCATTACCTATCAGGGCGAGATCTTCCCGTGCATGAGCACCTTTATCCACACGCTTGCCGAGCATGCCTACCAGAACCGTACCGTGGCGCTTGTCGAGTCCGGTTCCTGGGCGCCCGCTGCCGCCAAGGTTATGACCAAGGAGCTCGAGGGTATGAAGGACATCACCCTGACGCAGAACAAAGTGACTGTGCTGGGCTCGCTCAACGACGCCTCGCGCGCTCAGATCGAGGCCCTCGCCGACGAGCTTTCCAAGTAGCGACACGTTCACTTTTGACGCTCAACCATCACAACCACCACAAAGGGGACAGGCACCTTTGTGGTGGTTTTTGTTTAAGCGCCGGCGATGATGAGGGCTGGACGTGCGCTGTCGGTGGCCTCGGCGATTGAGGCGGCGACGGCATGATCGGGGTCACGGTCCATCACGATGGTGTCAACGTCGGCAAGCTCGGCAAAGCGGTACATGCCGCGTCCGTTAACCTTGCTGGCGTCCATGAGGGCGACGCTTTGATGGGCCGCGGCGATCATCGCCGTTTTGGTCTCGGCCATCTGGGGAAAGTCGGTCGTAAAGCCGCAGCTGGAGACAAAGGCGCCGGGGCACATGACGGCCAGATCGGCATGGACCATTTGGAGCGCCTGCATGGTGAGCGGTCCGTACAAATAACGATGGCCTTTGCGCAGCGCCCCGCCCAGCATGACGACATCGACCGAGGGCATGCTCTCGTCGATGTAATCGGCAATGGTAATGTCTGCCGTGATGACGGTGATACC
>CABSMB010000208.1 GCA_902478705.1 uncultured Collinsella sp.
GGCTACACCTCTGTCATGATCGACGGTTCGCACGAGTCCTTCGAGGACAACATCGCCCTGACCAAGTCCGTCGCCGATGCTGGCCGCGCCATGGGCGTGCCCGTCGAGGCCGAGCTCGGTAAGGTTGGCGGCAAGGAGGACGACGGTCCCGCGGTTGAGGGCGAGAGCCCCTACACCGATCCTGCCGAGGCCAAGGAGTTTGTCGAGCGCACTGGCTGCACCTCTCTCGCTATTGGCGTTGGCACCAGCCACGGCGTGTACACGAGCGATCCGCACATCGAGCAGTCCGTGGTCAAGGCCATCCGCGACGCCGTCGACGTGCCGCTGGTTCTGCACGGCACCTCCGGTGTGCCCGATGAGCAGGTTGCCGAGGCTGTGAAGAACGGTATCTGCAAGGTTAACTACGCCACCGAGCTGCGTCAGGCCTACACCAAGGGCTTCATGGCCTACATGGCCGAGAACCCCGCCTGCTTCGACCCCAAGAAGCCGGCCAAGGAGGGCATGCGTGAGATCACCGAGCTGGTTAAGATCCGCATGACCAACCTCAACTCTGTGGGCAAAGCAGAGTAACAGCAAGGGTACTCTGATCCCACCGGACGGTTTGGGCGGGTCCCGTACTTAGTTTCCAAAACGTCCTCGCGCATGAAGGCCCCCGTTGTCTCGCTTCTTCGAAGCGTTGACAACGGGGGCCTTCGCGCTGCGGAATGATTTTGGAAACTAAGTACGGGACCCGCCCAAACCGTCCTGCTCAATCGCCCTTGTGGTGTTGGGGCTGAAAGGGTGGGGCGCGGGGGTTACTTGGTTGTTAGGGTTAGCAGGTCGTTGGGGGTTTTGAGGTTGTAGGTGGCATTTGGGATATCTTGGTGTGATCCCCATGCTGCTCTGGCAAAACTGACCCCTGCTGAAGTTGCGCATTGTTCGTCGTAGACGGTGTCGCCAACGTAGACGACGTTGCCAGGATTCGCACCCGTACGCCGGAGATATTCGAGCATGGGAGCGGGTGCGGGTTTATGTTCGGTTGTGTCTTCGACAAGGATGATGTGCTCAAAATACTTATCGAAGCCAAGGGGTGCAATTTCTTCTGCGTATTCGTCGCGCGCACGTGAGGAGACGATGCCAAGTTTGCAGCCGTTGTCGGAGAGTGTTGCGATAACTTCGTGCAAGCCGGGAAACACGCTGATGGTGCTTTTAAAGCTGGCGGCAACTTGGCACCAGCGATCCAACGTTGCCTGCGAGTAGATCCCAAGTTTCTCAAGGGCATCCTTGCCGGGTATGCCGAGGGCAAATTCAAGCTCGTGTCGGGGGAGCGTTTTGCCGGTCTCTTCTTGGACAATCTGGACAAGCGATGATAGAACGCTTTCTTCTGTATCTGCCAATGTCCCATCAACGTCAAATACGATATGGTCAAAGTGCTTCATATGGTTGCTCCTCTCTGTTGTTTGCCTGCAAGTTTGATTCAGTGACAGAAGAAGGGCTAGCGGGATTTCTGCCTGGTACTATCGAGATTCTGCCTCGCTGCTCGATAGCTCGAAGGAGTGCATCCCATTTGTTCTTTAAATACCTGGCCAAGATGGCTTGCTGTCGCAAAGCCGCATTGGCGCGCGACTGTCTGGACCGTTCGCGTGGTGTGTGCCAAAAGTTCGCAAGCACGGTTTACGCGGTATGCGCGCAGATATGCCGCCGGGGTCGTTCCTGCGCAAGCTTCGATAATGCGGTAACACTCTCTTTCGCTTATGCCGGCTGCAGATGCCATCTGGGGCACATCTATAGCGGCTGCATAGTTTGCGCGGATATAGTCCAGGATTGCCTTGAACTGTACGTCGCGGTTGGTCATCCAAGAGGCGTTGTCGGAGGAAAAGAGCGGTTCGGCCTTGGCGTAAATCTGAATCCAGAGCTCTGACAAGCTATTCCGAAGCGCCATCTCGTTCTGCGGCCGTTGAAGGTCGTGGTTAAAGGAACTCTTTAGCAAATCGATAAAGGGCATATCGTCGGGGTTGGTGGGCGACCATTTGAGCACATCGACGCCTCGACATTGCAGCAAAGGATTGATATAGCGCTTTTGAAGGCGTCCCGCGGGATCGCCGAGCATCGACGGCTGAAAGATATGCAACATTTGAATGGCTGGTGCCGAATTGGGTGATTGCAGCGTGCTGTGCAAAACGCCGCCGTTGATAAAGCCGGCGGACCCTTCCTCAAAGCGCACGTGTTCATGAGCCGCGCGCGTTCGATAGTCAATCGCTCCCTGCTCCATGTAGAAAAGCTCAACTTCGGAATGCCAGTGCCAGGGGACGGAATTGCCCGGATAGCGAGCGAATTCTGCGCGTTCGGCAATATAGGGCCAGTCTTCGGCGGTCTCGGGAAACGCTTCCTCGCGTCCTCCGCGGTGCAATTCTATGTGATCCATGTTTCGCATGGCATCAGTATAAAGCGCAATGGGCTTAGATTGCTCTTGCCTGTTCGGGGAACGCCTTGTCTAGGGATGCTTGGAGCTTTTCGAAGGATGCTCGTAAGTTGAGGCTCTGATCGGCTGAGCGCTTGGTTTTTGTGGTGGGGGAGTCGAGGAGACCGTTTCTCTGTGTCGGGGGGAAGGAGAAAAGGTTTGCATATTTTAGGGATGGCTGCTGTGCTGCGTCATTGGAAGAATGCATGCTTATGCGGCCTCCTCGATGTCCACCAATAGATTGCGCTCGGGGTATGCTGCTAGGTCCCGTGCGTTGGCAGTATTATGCCGCGGCTGTCGCAAAGAAGCGCTAAAGAAAGGCTTAATGAGGTTTGACGTTCCAATGAAACAGCAGGTCAGAGGTATTGGATAACACAATTGAAAGGTTTGGGGCTTAAGGGCTTTCTAAGGTTTGTGGCGGGGGCGTGGCGCGCCTGTGTGGAGCGTGTGGATGATGGGTTTCTAGCGCTGCGGTTTTGCGGCGCGCACTTGCTCGATGACATGCTCCATGGTGGCGTCGATGCGGTCCTTTTTGAGCTCGCATTCCCAGATGGTTATGGGCGTCCAGCCCATTTCGGTGAGCGCTGCGATGGCGGCGCGGTCGCGCTCGACATTGCGGCGGAACTTGGCTTCCCAAAACTCAACATTGCGTTTGGGCTGGCTGGGGTTGCACTTGGGGCAGCGATGCCAAAAGCAGCCGTTGACAAAGATGGCAATCTTGCGCCCGGGGAAGGCGATATCGGGCTTGCCGGGGACCTTCCATTCCAAGCGATATCCCGTGAGGCCAGCGGCTCGCAGGCGTTGACGAACGAGCAGCTCGGGCTTGGTGTTGGCGCGTTTGTTACCCTTCATGGACTTTTTGATGGCGGCGCGGCGGCGCACCAGTTCGCGCCTGTCTCTTATACACATCTCCGAGCCCACGAGACT
>CABSMB010000209.1 GCA_902478705.1 uncultured Collinsella sp.
TCGTGGCGGCCTTCGTGGTCGTCGACTTCGTTGCCGTGGACTTCTTGGCTGCCGTTGCCTTTTTGGTGGTCGCTGTCGTCTTCTTGGCTGCAGTCTTGGCCGGAGCCTTAGCGGCCGGCTTGGCCTCGGCGGTCTCAGCCTTTACCTCGGGAGCGGCCTCGGCCTCGGCGGCCTTCTTGGCAGAGGCGGTCGTGCGCCTGCGCGTCGTCGTTGCCTTGGCAGCAGTCGCCTTTGCTGCGGCGGTCTTGGTGGTAGCGGCCTTGGTCGCTGTGGTCTTCTTAGCCGTCGTCTTACGAGTCGTGGTCTTCTTGGCGGCAGACTTTGCAGCCGGCTTTGCCTCAGTCTCGGGAGCTGCCTCAATCTTCACCTTAGATTCAGCTTTAACCGGCTTCTCCTCAGCCTTGGGTTCCTCAACAACCGGCTCGGCCTTGGGCTCGGGCTCAGCCACAACCACGGGCTCGTCGACAACCGCCGCCGGCCTCTCGATCTCCGGATGCATAAAGAAGTACAGGTCCAGATACTTGTCGGCCGAGCGTGTCCAGCTAAAGTCCTGGCTCATGGCCTGCGTGACCAGCTGGTTCCAGGCATCGCGGTTGTCCCAGAACAGGCGTGCCGCGCGGAATACGGCGTCGCCCATCTCGTCGCCGTTAAAGTTACTAAACGAGAAGCCCGTGCCCTCGCCGGTGAACTCGTTATACGGGATCACCGTGTCCTTCAGACCGCCGGTCTCGCGAACAATCGGCAGGGTGCCGTAGCGCATGGCGATGATCTGCGACAGGCCGCAGGGCTCAAACTTCGAAGGCATCAGGAACATATCGGCTGCGGCATACATACGCTGCGACAGCGCAGGATCGAACTCGATGCGTGCGGCCATCGTGCCGGGGTACTTGTCCTGGAAGTAGCGCAGGCCGTCCTCGTAGTCGCGGTCGCCGGTGCCCAGCACCGCTACCTGCACGCCGCCGGACAGGATGCGGTCGAGCGCGTACATGACCAGGTCCAGGCCCTTCTGACGCGTCAGGCGCGTGACCATCACCATGAGCGGACGGTCGTCGCGAACCTCGAGCCCCAGCTCTTCCTGAAGCTTGGCCTTGCACACGGCCTTGCCGGAACGGTCATCAACCGTGTAGTTTGCGGCAATGCGCTTGTCGGTCGCCGGGTCAAAGCCCGCCACGTCAATGCCGTTCAAAATGCCCTGCAGCGCATAGGAGCGCTCGCGCAGCACACCGTCCAGGCCCTCGCCAAACTCGGGCGTCTGGATCTCGTTGGCATAGGTGGGGCTCACCGTGGTGATGGCATCGGCATAGCGCAGCGCGCCCAGCATGTAGTTGATGCTGCAGGCGTCGCAACGCAGCTGCGAGGCGGCCGCCGGAATGTGCGCCACGCCCAGGATGTCCTCCATCACGGTGTCGCTAAACTGGCCCTGGAACGCCACGTTGTGGATCGAGAACACGGTCTTGACGCGGTCGTACAGCGGCAGGCCCTGGTAGAACTCGCGCAAGAACACGGGCGCCAGTGCCGTCTGCCAGTCGTTGCAGTGCAGGATGTCGCACTCAAAGCCGGCCGGCAGGTGCTGCAGGCTTTCGGTGATGGCCTTGGAGAAGAACGCAAAACGCTCGCCGTCGTCAAAGAAGCCGTACGGATAGTCGCGCGCAAAGTAGCGCTCGTTGTCGATGAACATATACGTGACGCCGTCGTGTTCGAGCTTCTCGAGCCCGCAGTACTCGTTGCGCCAGCCCAGGCTCACGTAAAAGTCGGAGAAGTGCTCCATCTGCGCCTTGTACTCGTCCTTGATGGTGGCGTACTTGGGCACCATCACGATAACCTCGGCGCCGGCGCGCACAAGCGCCGCAGGCAGCGAGCCCGCCACGTCGCCCAGGCCACCGGTCTTAACAAACGGTGCGCACTCGGCCGAGGCAAACACGATCTGCATCTTTTTGCTGGAATCTGCCATATTGTCTCCCATGTTGCAATTCGAGAATAGCCGCCTGGCGCAAACCGGGCGGCTATTCTGCATGTTACGAGCGATGTTGCGGTGCCTACGTTAACGCACGATGGTGGTATCGGGAGTTAACGGGGCCTTGCCCAGCACCAGGATGTTCTCGGGCGTGCCGCGAAGCTCGGTGTTGGTGGGAACCACGTTGTTCTTGTCCAGGATGGCATTCTCAACGCGGGCGCCGCTCTTGATAATACAGCTCTGGTTGATGATCGAGTTTGTCACCGAAGCGCCTTCCTCAACCACGACGCCGCGCGACAGGATCGAGTTGCGCACGGTGCCCTTGATGATGCAGCCGGCCGAGATGATCGAGTTGCACGCGTGGCTGCCGGTCGCATAGCGCGAAGGCGGCACGTCGTGGGCCTTGGTCAGGATCGGGCGCTCGGGATCGAAGAGCTGGTCGGCCACGGTCTGGTCGAGCAGGTCCATGCTGCGGCGATAGAGCGACTTCTCGCTAAACACGCCCACGACCTCGCCCTTGTACTCATAGCTGCACACGTCGATGTTGCCAAAGTCGCCCTGGAGTGCCTCTAGCAGGTCCAGATAGTCGGCGGCCTGGTAGTGATCGATAATCTCGAGCAGCGTCTCGCGGTTGACGATGCAGCAGTCCATAGAGGCGTTGTCGCCGTACACGACGCCGGCGCTCACGCCCGTCAGGCGGCCGTTCTCGTTAATCTCGAGCTTGGTCTCGTCATCGACGTTGCGCGTGGCCTTGCAGTACACCACGGTCATCTGGGCGCCGGAGTTTTCGTGCGCGTCGATGATGGTGTTAAGGTCCATGTTAAAGATGATGTTGGTGCCCATCATCACAACATAGGGCTTGTCCGAGCGCTGGAACAGCGTCTTGTTGGAGATGATGTCGCGCAGCAGGAAGCGCATGCCGCCCTTGGTGGTGCCATACGCGTTGCCGGGCACCATGAACAGGCCGCCCTTCTTGCGGTCCAGGCCCCAGTCCTTGCCCGAGCCTACGTGGTCGATCAGCGAGCGGTAGTTACCCGGCATGACGACGCCGACGGTCTTAATGCCGGCATTCATCATGTTGGACAGCGGGAAGTCGATCAGGCGGTAGCGGCCCAAAAACGGAACGGACGCGATGGGGCGGTCCTTGAGCAGCACGCTGCCGTAGGTCGAAGAGTAGTTAGCGGTGATATAACCGATGGCCTTGCGATTGATCATCGGATCATTCCCCCTTCCCGATAACGACGTCATTTCCAACGACGGCCGTATCTTTGGTGGTATCGACAGAGCCGAGCTTCACGCCCTCTTCGACCGTGGAGTTCTCGCCCAAAATAGCGCGGCAGATGTGTGCGCCGCTCTTAACGTGCGCACCCGGCAGCAGCACGGAGTCCTCGACCACGGCGCGCTCCTCGATGA
>CABSMB010000210.1 GCA_902478705.1 uncultured Collinsella sp.
GAACAGAACCCCGAGATTAAGGTCGTCGCCGTCGAGCCCGCCACCTCCCCGGTGCTCTCCAAGGGTCAGGCCGGCCCGCACAAGATCCAGGGCATCGGCGCCGGCTTTGTGCCCGACGTCCTCAACACCCAGGTCTATGACGAGATCATCCCCGTCGAGAACGACGACGCCTTTGCCACCGGCCGCGCCGTGGGCCACAAGGAGGGCGTGCTCGTGGGCATTTCGTCCGGTGCCGCCGTGTGGGCCGCATTGCAGCTGGCCAAGCGCCCCGAGAACGAGGGCAAGACCATCGTGGCCCTGCTTGCCGACACCGGCGAGCGTTACCTGTCCACGGCGCTCTTCCAGGACTAAGGGCCCGTCACTTGTCGATAGGCCCAAGGCACGCCGGTCTCCCCTCTCTTCTGGTAGCCTGGGCTCATCCCAACAGGGTGTCCCACGAGACGTCCGAACTTGCTACAATGTCTGCGGCGCGGAACCAGCCTCCCGCGCCGCTTTTCTTTTTTGGCCACATGCCACCAAGGAGAACCTCCCCATGCACAACAAGCGCGTGCTCGTCGCCATGAGCGGCGGCGTCGATTCCAGCGTGACCGCGTACCTGCTCAAAAGCCAGGGCTACGAATGCGTCGGCGCCACCATGCGCCTCACCCGCCCCGCGCCCGATCCCATCACGGGCATGAGTAAGGTCGACCGCGACATCGCCGATGCAAAGGCCGTCGCCGAGCGCCTGGGGATACCCCACCATGTGCTCGACCTGCAGCAAACCTTCGACCGCAACGTGATCGAGCGCTTTGTGAACGCCTACCAGGAGGGGCTGACGCCCAATCCGTGCATTATCTGCAACCGCCACATTAAGTTTGGCGCGCTGCTCGATGCGGCGCTCGATATGGGCTGTGACTACATCGCCACGGGTCACTATGCCAAAACAAGCCAGGCGGCAGACGGCACCTGGCAGCTCCACCGCGGCGAAGACCCCAAAAAGGACCAAAGCTACTTTTTGTATTCGCTTACGCAGGAGCGCCTGGCACACACGATCTTTCCGCTGGCAGGCCTAGACAAAGAGCGCGACGTGCGCCGCATAGCCGCCGAGCAGGGCTTCACCAACGCCCAGAAGGCCGAAAGCGAGGACATCTGCTTTATTCCAGACGGTGACTACGCGGGCTATATCGAGCGCCGCTGCGGACATCCCGCTGCACCGGGCGACATTGTGTGGCGCGACGGCAGCGTGGTCGGGCGCCACAACGGCGCGCTGCGCTATACCATCGGCCAGCGCAAGGGCCTGGGCGTCGCGATGGCGCATCCCGTGTACGTAACGGGCGTCGATGCCGCCAGCAACACCGTACATCTGGGCGAAGCCGAGGACCTGACCGCTGCTGCCCTCACGGCCGATGAGTGGATCTGGAGCGCGCCGGACGCACGCATGGAGGCGGAGCTCGACGCCGGCGGCATTCGCGTAGGTGCCAAGTACCGCTACCGTCAGAAAGACCAGGCAGCGACCCTTACGCGTGACGAAGACGGGCAAATGCTGCTAACTTTTGACGAGCCGCAACGAGCCATCGCCCCCGGCCAGGCCGTTGTAGTCTATCGCGGCGATATCGTCCTCGGCGGCGGCACCGTGACCGGCGCCGTCAAGTAGCCCCATCCCCTTCATAAGTTGCGGTGAAATAGGGACTGTTTAAGCGTTTAAAACCGCCAAACAGTCCCTATTTCACCGCAACTTAGAGAGGACGGCCTCGATCGGTACTGCTGTGTCAGCCGAGGCCGCTGCTCCCCTAGCGCTGAACGTAGGCGCGAACCAGCTCGTAGGTATTGCGCACGCCGTCGATGTGGCTGCGCTCGTAGTTGTGGCTCGCGTACACGCCGGGGCCGATCAGACCATGGCGAATGTCGTAGCCGGCCGAGAGCGTGGCCTCAACGTCTGAGCCGTAGTGCGGGTACACGTCGATGGCGTAATCGAGCTCCAGCTCGCGCGCGATGTTGGACAGCGTGGTCACCAAGTCGTAGTTGTACGGACCGCCCGAATCCTTAGCGCAAATCGAAACCATGCGCTCGGTGCAGCCCAGGTCATCGCCCACACAGCCCATGTCCACGCTGATCATCTCGCGTGTGTCGGCCGGCACAAAGGCACCGCCGTGGCCGACCTCCTCGTACACCGTAAAGAGCAACGAAACCTTGCGCGAAAGCGTCACCTCGCCTTCGGCGACGGCGCGGGCCAAACCCAGCAGAATCGACGCGGACAGCTTGTCGTCAAGGAAGCGACTCTTGATGTAGCCGCTCTCCGTCACCGTGGTGCGCGGATCCATAGCGATGATGTCACCGGTTTGAATACCCAGCTCGAGCACATCGTCCTTGCTGTCGACATTCTCATCGAGCAGGATTTCCATGTTCTTCTCGATGGTCTTGACCGGCTCATCGGCCACGTGCGCCGAAGGCTCGGTATTGAGGACCACACCCGTGTACACATTGCCGTCACGCGTGTAGACGGTGCAGTTCTCGCCATCGGCCGTAGACCACTGATGCCCGCCGAGGGTCGTGGGGCGCAGGCGACCATTGTCCTTAATGGAGCGCACCATGGCGCCCAGGGTATCGACATGGCTCGCCAACACGAGCGGCTCACCCTCACCACCAAGCTCAACGAGCACATTGCCCTTATTGGAGCGCTCGGGCCCAAAGCCCATATCGCGCAACGTCTCCATCAGATAATCAGTCGCCGCACGGGTATAGCCCGTAGGCGAAGCGATAGAAGTCAGCGTCTTAAGCTGTCCCGCGATATAGGAGAGCGTCCCCTCTAAAGAAGCAATATCAGAAGCCATATGCATCCTTCCAAGTAAAACTAAGGCCGAGTCCCGATTTTAACCGTTCTGCACGCGCAAGGCTCTGGGAGCCGAGCCACCTCCAGACGTCCTCGCGCCGATTTTGCGCACGTGCACGGCTTACAATCCCAATCTTGCATAAATCCTATCGGTATCTGCATAGAAATGAGGAATCTTTTTGCTTCGTCTCAGGGTACCCCACCTTGGGCCGTGCAAAAAACGGAGTATTCAGCACCGTGGGCCCCAACGCCCCCATCGCGAACGACAAAACGACGCGGTTACAGCAGTGTTGCAGGTCGTCGCAAAGCAGAAACTCAGTAACAACCCCCCTCCGCCCATCGATAGCCCGCCCACAATGGCTGTCGATGGGCGCCTGCGGGCCACTACGGGCCATTCAAAACGTTATGCATTTTTAAGAGCTTGCTGAATACTCCCAAAAATGCACGCTGGGAAGTGCACCACCTATCCGCAGCGGGCAGTATGCCTTGATTTTGCCCGTCTCGGGGCATCGACGCAGCACAAAAAGCCCCGCCGTGCGTAGCACGGCGGGG
>CABSMB010000211.1 GCA_902478705.1 uncultured Collinsella sp.
GCGCAGGATCTGGCGCAGGGTGCTCTTAATGCGGTCCAGCGTGGCGTCCGACCATTTGACGGCCTCGGCGTGCTCAACCTGAAAACGGGTGACAAACGCGTTGAGGTCAACATCGGTAAAGGTGTAGTCGAAGTTGGCCATGCGCTCGCCAATCTCCACTTGGATAAGCTCACGAACCATAACGTAGCGGCACATCATGGCAAACAGGTTGGCCTGGGCTGCCTGGTCGGGCATGCCGTTGGCGATCAGGTCCATGATGCGCGTGACCGCTTGGTCGGCGGCATCCTTGTCGATGCCGCGGGCGGCACACTGCGTCTCGTCGAGCGCTACGGCGTCGAAGCGGCGTAGGCACACGCGGGCGCGATCGGCAAGCATGCGCTCGGTAGGATACTGAAACAGGTTGTCGTGCTTAACGCGCATGATGATGTCGTCGTCGTTCACGCCCTCCAGGCGCAGCGCGGCGACGATGCGCATCTCGGGCAGCAAAAACTGCTCGCGGGTGAGCACGCCTCCCAACGATATTTTGTCGGTGTTATCCACAGGACACACTCCAAGGGTTCGGGCCTTTTTATTCGCACCGGGTCGATGCAAACATGCTTTCCAATTCTACCGTTTAAATACGGGAGCGTGGATGCTGGAGCGGGTAACCGTGTGACACGTTTCTACAGACGGCAGCAAATGGCAGGTGAGCCGTTTGGCCCGCGCGGCTCACAGACCGAAGGTGAGTTAATTGCACAACAAAGCCCCTGCAACCGCGTAGTGCATATGAAGCCGGAGCAGTCAACACGAGCCTTGCCCCCCGAAGTGATAGTGACAGCAAATCGCTTTCATCCTGTTTCGGACTACACTCTATTTATCATCGAAAAAGAATGCCAACATATATAGGAGCCCGTATGTCTACTGATAAGCCGCTCATCCTCGCGCAGGGCACTTTTGTCCCTACGACCAAAGGCCACTATGAAGCACGTAGAGCTGTCCAACAATCCATCTCCCGCGGCTACGATGACCTCGTAAACGGCCGCGCGCGTCCGTGGACACAGGCGAAGGCCGAGGCGGATCGCATGCGAGCCATCAACCACCCCTCCCCCATGTAACAACCCTGTAAATCATAGCGGCGCACTCGGGTTTTGCTGTGATGCGGTCGCGCCTGACGCTGCACTGTGCTAAAGTATCCCGAACGTTCAAATGACTACGAGGGGGATCTAGAAGATGGCACGTGTGCACAACTTCTCAGCAGGCCCGGCTGCACTGCCCACCAGCGTGCTCGCCGAGATCGCCGACGAGATGATGGACTACCGCGGTTGCGGCATGTCCGTGCTCGAGATGAGCCATCGATCTAGTATGTACCAGCAGATCATCGACGACGCCGAGGCAACCCTGCGCCGCCTGCTGAGCATCCCCGATAACTACCGCGTCCTGTTTTTGCAGGGCGGCGCCACGCTGCAGTTCGCGGGCATCCCCATGAACCTCATGCGTCGCGGCCGCGCCGGCTACATCGTGACCGGCAACTTTGCCAACAAGGCGTACAAGGAGGCCGCCAAGTACGGCGAGTCCGTGCTGCTCGCGAGCTCCGAGGACACCAACTTCGACCGCATTCCCAACATGGCCGGCATCAACGCACGCATTGCCACCGAGGCCGCGGGCGACGGGCTCGACTACGTCTATATCTGCCAGAACAACACCATCTTTGGCACCATGTACCACGAGCTGCCCGATTGCGGCGACGTGCCACTGGTCGCAGATGTCTCGAGCTGCTTCCTGTCGCAGCCGCTCGACGTTGAGCGCTACGGCCTTATTTACGCCGGCGCGCAGAAAAACGCCGGCGCCGCGGGTGTGACCGTGGTCATCGTGCGCGACGACCTGATCGCCGATGGCCCCGCCTTTGCGCAGACGCCGCAATACATGGACCTTAAGACCCAGGCAGCCAAGGGTTCCATGCTCAACACGCCCAACACCTTTGGCATCTACGTGTGCGGCAAGGTGTTCCGCTGGGTTGAGCAGACCGGTGGGCTTGCCACCATGGCCGAGCGCAACTGGGCCAAGGCCAACCTGCTCTACGACCTGCTCGAGAACAGCAAACTGTTCCACGGCACCACGCAGGCAGACAGCCGCTCCATCGCCAACGTCACGTTCCGAACCGGCGATGCCGAGCTCGACGCCACCTTTGTTGCGGGCGCGGCCGAGCACCAAATCCAAAACGTCAAGGGCCATCGCCTCGTCGGCGGCATGCGCGCCAGCGTGTACAACGCCGTCACCATGGAGGACGTACAGGCGCTGGCAACGTACATGAAGGACTTCGAAGCGCAGCAGAGTTTGAGTCCGCGATCTAACTAGCCCGCAGCGCGCGGGCCGACCAGCCACCTCAGACCACCCTGTTTACATCAAAACCTGCTAAGGAGTTTTTTCATGCGTAAGATTAAGACCATCGACGACATCACCAAAGACGGCAAAGTCGAGTTTGGCGAAGGCTACGAGTTTGTGGACACCGCCGAGGAGGCCGACGCCATTCTGATGCGCTCGACCGACCTGCACGGCTACGAGCTGCCCGAGGGTATCCGCGCCATCGCCCGCTGCGGCGCCGGCGTCAACAACATCCCCGTCGAGGAGTACGCCAAGAAGGGCGTCGTCGTCTTTAACTCCCCCGGCGCCAACAGCAACGCCGTCAAGGAGCTCGTCCTGGGCATGCTGGTGCTTTCGAGCCGCGGCGTGGTGCAGTCGATGAACTGGGTCCGCGACAACGCCGACGACCCCGAGATTCAGGTCGACGCCGAGAAGGCCAAGAAGGCCTTTGTGGGCCGCGAGCTCAAGGGCAAGCGCATCGGCGTCATTGGCCTGGGTAACGTGGGCTCCAAGGTCGCCAACGCCTGCGTCGATCTGGGTATGGACGTCTACGGCTACGACCCGTTTATTTCCGTCGAGCACGCGTGGGTGCTGAGCCGCGAGGTGCAGCGCGTGGGCACGCTCGAGGACCTGTGCCGCGGCTGTGACTACCTCACCGTGCACGTGCCCAGCAAGGCCGACACCATCGGCATGATCAGCACCGAGCAGATCGACCTGCTGGCCCCCAACTCCGTGTTGATCAACTACGCGCGCGAGACCATCATCGACGAGGACGCCGTCGACGCCGCCCTGCGCGAGGGCAAGCTGAGCTGGTTTAGCTGCGACTTTGCCACGCCCAAGACCGTCAAGATGCCCAACACGTTTATCACCACGCACTCGGGCGCCGGCACCGGCGAGGCCGAGGCCAACTGCGCCGACATGGCCATCAGCGAGCTCAAGGATTACCTGGAGAACGGCAACATCGCGCACAGCGTCAACTACCCCGCCTGCAGCATGGGCAAGGCGCGCGCTGCAAGCC
>CABSMB010000212.1 GCA_902478705.1 uncultured Collinsella sp.
CCGCTGTATGGGGCATGACGTTTCCCCTGCTCACCATCGTGTCCACGCAGCTCGTGGGCGCCGAGGAAGCCGGCAAGTTCTCCATCGCCTTCGTCACCGGCACGCTCATCATGATCGCGTGCAACTACGGCGTGCGCAATTTCCAGGTCTCGGACATCGACGAGAAAACGTCCTTCGCCTCCTACCAGCTCAACCGCTGGCTTTGTGGAGCACTCGCGCTGGCGTGCGGCCTGGTGTACAGCAGCGTCCGCGGCTACGATGCGCAGATGGCCACGATCGGCCTGGGCGTCTACCTCTATAAGGTGATCGACGGCGTCGCCGACGTATACGAGGGCCGCCTGCAGCAGGCCGACAAGCTCTACTTGGCCGGCATGAGCCAAACGCTGCGCTCCGCCGGCGTCCTCGCGGTCTTTAGCTTGGCGCTGTTCCTCACGCGCAGCATGCCCATCGCCGCTATGGCCATGGGCATCGCCGCGATCGCCTCGCTCGTGCTGGTCACCGCGCCGCTCGCTCTGCTCGAAACCGAAAAATCACGCCGCGTGAGCCTGCGCGAGGTCGGCCACCTCTTTGTCCAGTGCGCCCCGCTCTTTGGCGCGCTGTTCCTGTTCAACCTTATCGAGAGCATGCCTAAGTTTGTGATGGAAGGCACACTGGCCTATAAATATCAGCTGTACTTTAATGCGCTGTTCTTTCCGGCGCAGGCTATTTTGCTGAGCATTGGATTTATCTATAAACCGCAGCTCCTGCGCTTGTCGAGCATTTGGGCGAATCCGCGCAAACGTCGCCGCTTTGACTTGATTATTGTTGCCGTTATGGCGCTGATTGTGGTCATCACCGGCGCGTGCGCTGCATTTATGGCGGGCCCCGGTATCCCCCTCATGAGCTTTATGTACGGCCTCAACTTCGAGCGCTACCGCATGCTGGCGTTGTTGATGGTCGTCGCCGGCGGCGTCACCGCAGCGATCGACTTTATCTACGCCATCATCACGGTGCTGCGCCACGCCGGCGACGTCACCAAGATTTACCTGATCTGCTTCGCCGTAAGCGTGGTGCTACCGGTGATCCTCATCAACCTGCTGGGTCTGATGGGCGCTGTGGTGAGCTACCTGGCAATCATGGCCCTACTCCTGGTGCTGTTGATTATCGAGTACGCCCACATCCGCCAACGCATCGAACGCGACCGCAACCCGTACGGGGCATAGCCAGCACGATGGGGGGGAATCGCAGTCTAATACTTTTCCCGAGAAGTGAACGACCTTATTTTGACCCCCGAAGCATCGACACTTTTTGGACTCTGTTTCCTGCGGGTTTACTAAGTTTTTCCTGCGGTTTTGCTGGCGAAAAATGCAGATGCTTCGGGGGTCCGATTTCACTCGTTCACTTCTCTGGAAAAGTATTAGACCTCAATCCGTGGGGTGGGGTGTGGTAGCTAATTTGGGACGTGTCTTTTTTAGCTGCCCCGGTTGCCAATCGACCAAACCGGCACTCTATCAGCCGGGGCAGCTAAAAAAGCCCCGTCCCAAATTAGCTACCCTTTGCACCGATTACTCGCCCGGTTTGATGTTCGTGTAGAACTCCGCACCATCATCGAGCCGCAGGATGCCGACGCGGCCGAACTCGGAGCCGGTGGCAGCGGCACAGTCGATGTCGATGCGATCGTACACGCCGGCGGTATCCTCACCGCCCAGGCGCACGATCTGCCCGCGGCCCGATTCCTCATCGAGTCCCGCCAGACCGCCCACCTCGCAATAACGCCCAAGCGACACCGTGGGCGTGTGGCCGCTCACCACGACCGGACCCTTGCCCTCGGCAGAAAGCAGCCCCGTCGGCGCATCCCAATAGCCGTGACGAATCCACAGCAAGTCATCGGACGACTGCACCGCAAGCATCTGCTGCAGTAGCTCGCGATCGGCATCCACCGCCCCCGCACCATCGGCACAATCAACCCCATGTTCAAGCAAAAACGCCCGCGCCGACTCGGTCTGGATACCGGCGTGCACCAGCAGGTACGGACGCTCGTCAGTCTCGGCCACCGCGTAGAGCGGCAGCGTCGCCATCCAGCGCACGAGCTCCTCGTACGCCTCAAATTCCATATCGTTGAGTTGCTGACGGGTGGTCCAGCCGCCGTTGATATCCCAGGTCTCGGCATCGAGCGGATCTTGGCCAATGATGGCATCGAGCATGATCTGCTCGTGGTTGCCCTTGAGCACGCGAGCGTTGGGTAGCGAGCGCACGAGCTTGATAACGCCAACCGGATCGGGCCCGCGATCGATCATGTCGCCCAGCACGTATAGCGTGTCGTCGGACGCCAGCGAGATCTTGGACAGGGCCTCGTCAAGCGCACGCACGTGCCCGTGAGCATCGGATGTCACATAGATCGCCATGGAACGCCTCTCTTTGCATTGCGGCCGAAGCCCGACGCCGCAACTAAAACTTCAAGTTGAACTTAAACGTTACCCATTGTACTCCGTTGCAATAAAGCTGGGAAGGGTCGCCGCCGCAGGCGATTGACCGCGCCGCCCCCACTGCACCGCCCGCCCCGGCACCCCGACCAGCACCGCCCGCGCCGGCACCTCGTGTCGAAAATGCGCACGCCCCCAATCCAGCCCCATAAACCAACCACCTTTGGGTACAAATAACCGCAGACAACTGACCGCGCCACGCCAACCACCCAGGAGCGGACACCATCCATGAACCAGATACTTCTCTTTATCGGCCTCGTCATCATTTTGTGCCTGACCATCAAACCCGTCGGCAAAAAGCTCCCCTTCCCCACCCTGCTCATCTTTATCGCGCTCGGCATGCTGCTGGGCGTCAACGGCCCGGCGCACATCGAGTTTAGCGACTACGCGCTCACCGAGACCGTCTGCAGCACGGCGCTGTTGTTCATCATGTTCTACGGCGGTTTTAACACCAACATCGACCGTGCCAAGCCCGTCGCCGTGCCCGCGGTGCTGCTGAGCACGCTCGGCGTCGTCATCACCGCCGGCATCACCGGCGTGTTCGTGCACTTTGTGCTGGGCTTCGACTGGATCGGCGGCCTGCTGCTGGGCTCGGTCGTGGCGTCCACCGACGCGGCGAGCGTCTTTAGCGTCCTGCGCGAGCACAGTCTGTCGCTGCGAGACGGCACCGACTCGCTTCTCGAGGTCGAATCGGGCTCCAACGACCCCGTCGCCTACATGCTCACCGCGGTGCTCGCGACCCTCGCGGCTGGCGGCGACATTAACATCCCCGTGTTACTCGCCAAACAGATCATCCTGGGCGTAGGTCTGGGCCTTGTCATCGGTTGGGCGTGCGCACGCCTGATCGAGCGCGCGCACGCAACGGCCGAGGGCGCGCAGACCATCTTCTTG
>CABSMB010000213.1 GCA_902478705.1 uncultured Collinsella sp.
CAACGCCGCAAGCCACGAGCGCTATCTGGACCTGCTGAACACCGAGGACTTTACACCGTGGTTCTCGACCGTGACGCCGTTGACCGAGGTCGGTCTGCTGCCGATCGGCTCGCGTCCCGCCAAGCGCGGCTTGGGCGCCAAGTCGCTCGACGACCTGCGTACCATTCCGTGGATCTTCAGCTGGAGCCAGGCACGCATTAACCTGGCCGCTTGGTACGGCCTGGGCACCGCCTGCGAGCAGTTGGGCGACCTTGACCAGCTTAAGGCTGCCTACCAGGAGTGGCCGTTCTTCCGCACCTTTATCGACAACATCGAGATGTCGATCGCCAAGACCGACCAGCGCATCGCCAAGATGTATCTGCACCTGGGCGATCGCCAGGATCTGTCCGAGAAGGTCTTTACCGAGATGCAGCTCACCCGTAAGTGGGTCCTTGCCATCGTCGGTGATGAATGGCCGCTGCAGCGTCGCCGCGTGCTCGGCTGCGCTGTCCGCGTGCGCAACCCCTACGTCGACGCCCTATCCATCGCTCAGGTCCGCGCCCTTCGCGAGGTGCGTATGAACCAGGACGAGATGGCCGAGGAGAAGAAGGCCGAGTACATGAGCCTGATTCTTTCGACTGTGACCGGCGTCTCGGCAGGACTGCAAAACACGGGGTAATCGATAGCCCTGTAGTCGTCCGGGCCCGCCATAGGTTTACTTTTAGGCACGTCCTCGGACATGCAAGAAGCCCTCGCTGCGCACTTCGTGCGGCGAGGGCTTCTTGCGTCCTGCGGAGTGTGCCTAAAAGTAAACCTATGGCGGGCCCTGCGATGTCCGGTCTTCAGCGGATTACTGCTGGGGGAATAATGGCGCGCTTCGCGCGTTTGGAAAGGGCTTCGTGCTGCGGAATGCATTCAGAGGGAAACCTATCGGGTCCCTTCGTCCTCGGTCTTCTGGGATTAAAGCTGAGGAGAAGAATGGCGCGCTTCTGACCTTATGACTGTAGCGGCCGCGGTCCCGTTTGGGGTCGCGGCCGTTTTGTTGTGGGTCAAATATGAACGTTGTGTTAATGAGTCGGTGGACGGTGGTGTTTTTCGGTGAGCGGCGTATCCTTCCAACGGTTTATCTAGTGTGTCAGTTGAAAGGAAGAGGGCGCTCGTCATTGTTTGAATTTGAACTGCCGTTTGACCACAAGACGTTGCATCTGGAGCTCGAGGATAAGAACTTCGCGGGTGTGATGGAGGGTCATCAAAACGAGTTTAAGACCACGAAATCGCAGGAAGAGCTGGTAGAGGAGTCGCTTGCCAACCCTTATGGCTCGCCTTCGCTCGAGGAGCTTTGTGCTGGCAAAAAGGATATTGTCATCATTAGCTCCGACCATACGCGCCCCGTTCCCTCGCGTGTGACGATGCCTATTCTGCTGCATCACATCCATTCTGCTGCGCCTGAAGCGCGCGTTCGCATTCTGGTTGCTACGGGTATGCATCGTCCGTCGACGCACGAGGAGCTCGTCAACAAGTACGGCGAGGAGATCGTTGCCAACGAGGAAATCGTTATGCACGTCGCGACTGACGACAGCATGATGAACAAGACCGGCACCCTGCCTTCTGGTGGCGAGTGCATCATCAATAAGATTGCCGTCGATTGCGATCTGCTGCTTGCCGAGGGCTTTATTGAGCCGCACTTCTTTGCTGGTTTCTCCGGCAGCCGCAAGTCCGTCCTGCCTGGCATCGCCAGCTACAAGACCATCATGTACAACCACAACGGCCAGTTTGTGAACGATTCTCATTCGCGTGCAGGCAACCTTTGTCACAATCACGTGAGCGAGGACATGTTTGCCGCTGCCGAGATGGCTCACCTTGCCTTTGTGCTGAACGTGGTGCTCAACGGCAAGCACGAGGTCATTGGCTCCTTCGCCGGCGACATCCATAAGGCACACGAGGCTGGCTGCGAGTTCGTGAAGAGCCTTGCCGGCGTTGAGCCCGTCGAGTGCGAGATTGCCATCACCACCAACGGCGGCTACCCGCTCGACCAGAACATCTACCAGGCCGTGAAGGGCATGTGCTCTGCCGAGGCTACGCTTCCCGAGGGCGGTGTGATTATCGACGTCGCCGGTTGTGCCGACGGTCACGGTGGCGAGGGCTTCTATCACAACATCGCCGACAACGATCCGGCGGAGTTTGAGCGTGCCTGCATCGATCGTCCCAAGGACGAGACCCTGCCCGATCAGTGGACGAGCCAGATTTTCGCCCGCATCCTGGCACATCACCCTGTGATTATGGTTACCGACCTGTGCGATCACCAGATGATTAAGGATATGCACATGACGCCGGTCAACACCCTCGAGGAGGCGCTCAAGCTCGCCTTTGAGATGAAGGGTGCCGATGCCAAGGTGGCCGTCATTCCCGATGGCCTGGGCGTTGTCGTCGCTCAGCACTAGCGCGCGGCCTAAACGAATCGTTTATAACCGACAAGAAAGATAAGGTTTTATGCTTACCAAACTCCTCTGCGAATTCGGCGCAACGGCCCTCATGATCATCTTTGGCGTGGGCGTGCACTGCGATACCGTGCTCAAGGGCACCAAGTATCAGGGCTCCGGCCATATGTTTGCCATCACCACTTGGTCTTTTGGCATTTCGGTCTGCCTGTTTGTCTTTGGCGGCGCCGTGTGCATGAACCCGGCTATGGTGCTTGCCCAGTGCATCGTAGGCCTGGTGCCGTGGAGCAGCTGCATCCCCTTCATGATTGCCGATATGCTCGGCGGCTTTGTGGGCGCCGTAATCGCTTGGCTTATGTATGCCGATGAGTTCAAGGCTTCCGAGGGCGTCGTCGACCCCATTGCCCAGCGCAACATCTTCTCGACCAACCCCACCACCGAGGGCACGAACTATGCCCGTAACTTCTTCTGCGAGGCTATCTGCACCTTTGTGTTCATCAGCGCCATCCTTGCTGCCGCTAGCCGCGCCGGCGAGAACGTTCTGATGCTCGCTATCTGCGTTGGCCTGATCGTTTGGGCCGTTGGCATGGGCATGGGCGGCATCACCGGCTTCGCCATGAACCAGGCTCGTGACCTTGGTCCTCGCATGGCCTATCAGGTGCTGCCGATCAAGAACAAGGCTGACAACAACTGGAAGTACGGCCTGCTTGTTCCTGGCATCGCGCCGTTTATCGGTGCCGCTCTGGCCGCGCTGTTTGTGCATGGTTTCTTGGGCATGTTCTAGTCTGAGGCTACATAGTTGTCCGCCGTCCGCATGGGGTAACTTCCCAGCGCGTCCTCGGACATGAAAGAGCCCCCGCTGCGCACTGAACTGCACCCCAAAACTTGGACGGCTTAAATAAGAACTACGCCGCAAGGGACT
>CABSMB010000214.1 GCA_902478705.1 uncultured Collinsella sp.
TGGGCTGGGCACGGTTTGCTCACTCCAGTTTACACGCTCCCCGCCCCGCGACCACCGCACATCAGGCTCCCCTGCCGCCGCGGGCCCGCGCGTGATACGATGGCTCACGGTACATCAACCAGCACGATCGATCCGAAAGGAGCCTGCGTCATGGAGCGTCCCTGCGCATGGAAAAAGTACACGCCACAGCAAATCGAGGAGCTCGAGGAGCTTTGCCGCGGCTATAAGCAATTTTTGAGCGAGAACAAGACCGAGCGCCTGTGCGTCAAGACCGGTATCAAGATGGCCGAGGAGGCGGGCTACGTCAATCTGGAGACCGTGATCGCCGAGGGCCGCGCGCTCAAGGCCGGCGACAAGGTGTACGCCGCCAATCACGGCAAGGACCTCATGCTCGTCAACCTGGGCACCGCCCCGCTCGAGCAGGGCTTTAACATCCTGGGCGCCCACGTGGACTCGCCGCGCCTGGACCTCAAGCAAAACCCCGCCTTCGAGGCCGGCGACATGGCCTATCTCGACACGCACTACTACGGCGGCGTCAAGAGCTACCACTGGGTCGCTTCCCCGCTCGCACTCGTAGGCGTCATCTGCAAAAAGGACGGCACCACCGTCGACATCAACATCGGCGACAAGGCAGACGATCCGGTCTTTACCATCTCCGACCTGCTGATCCACCTCTCGAGCGAGCAGATGGCCAAGCCCGCCAAGGACGCCGTCGACGCCGAGATCCTCGACGTGATCGTGGGCGGCCGTCCCGTCAAGTTCGATGAGGACGACAAGGACGCTCCCAAGGAGCCCGTCAAGCAGATGTTCCTGGATATCCTCAAGGAGCAGTATGACGTCGAGGAGGAGGACTTCCTCTCCGCCGAGATCGAGGTCGTGCCCGCCGGCCCGGCCCGCGACATGGGCCTCGACCGCTCCATGATTCTGGGCTATGGCCACGACGACCGTGTCTGCGCCTATCCGTCCATGCTCGCTCAGATCAACGTCGCCAACGTGGAGCGCACGAGCATCACACTCATCGTCGACAAGGAGGAGATCGGCTCCGTGGGTGCCACCGGCATGACGAGCCGCTTCTTCGAGAACACCGTCGCCGAGATCATGACGCTCGCCGGCGAGGATAGTCCGCTGGCCCTGCGCCGCGCGCTCGCCCACAGCCGCATGCTTTCCTCCGACGTGTCCGCCGGTTTCGACCCGGGCTATGCCGGCAAGTTCGAGACCAAGAACGCCGCCTTCATGGGTCGCGGCCTGTGCTTTAACAAGTACACGGGCAGCCGCGGCAAGGGTGGCTCCAACGACGCCGACGCCGAGTACGTGGCCCTCGTCCGCGACATCATGGACGAGGCCGGCGTGGACTTCCAGACCTGCGAGCTCGGTCGCGTCAACGCGGGCGGCGGCGGCACCATCGCCTACATCATGGCCAAGTACGGCATGAACGTCATCGACTCCGGTGTTGCCGTCCTGTCCATGCATGCCCTGTGGGAGGTCGCCAACAAGGCCGATATCTACGAGGCCTATCGCGGCTACAAGGCCTTCATCGAGCGCGCCTAACCAACCCTTCATCAGTTGCGGTGAAATACGGACTAAACTGGCCCATAAACGGCCAAAACAGACCGTATTCCACCGCAACTTCTTTTTTGGCAGAGGAGAGTCCATGCTGCAGGTCATCATTTCGCCCGCCAAACAGATGCGCACGGCCCAAGATGCTTTTGAAGTCCTGGGCATTCCACCTTTTGTGCACGAGACGGCTCTCCTCCACCGCGCACTGCTAGATATCGAGCGGGATGAAGGCAGCGGCGGCCTGCAGGCGCTGTGGAACGTGAGCGACAGGCTGCTTACAACGTGCCTGGATACGCTTCACGAATTTATGCCCGTCCTGAGCGATGCCGACCTCGCCGATCCCGATATCGCGCGTCACCTCTCCCCTGCCGTCATGTCCTATCACGGCATTCAATACCAGAGCATGGCGCCCGAGGTGATGGATTCCGCGCAGCTCGCATGGCTGCAAGACCATCTATGGATACTCTCGGGACTCTACGGATGCGTGCGCCCCTTTCATGCCGTTGAACCGTATCGGCTGGAGATGGGCACAAAGCTTGCCGTCGACGGTGCCCGAGACCTCTACTCGTTTTGGGGCGACAAGCTCGCACGGGCTATCGCTCCGGCGGGCTCCAACACTACGATCGTTAACCTTGCCAGCGCGGAATACGCCAAAGCCGTTCTACCCTGCCTCACCACCGACGCCACGGTCGTCACATGTCTCTTTGGCGAAGGCGTCCGCAACGACAAGCCCATCCAGCGCTCGACCGCCAGCAAAAAGGCGCGCGGCTCCATGGTGCGCTGGATGGCAGAAAACAAGCTCGAGGATGTAAGCGAACTCACCGCGTTCGACGTTGGTTATCGTCACTTTCCCGAGCTTTCAAATAAAAACACTTTGGTCTTCCTGAACGAACAGGCCTTGTAGGACCACCGCTACTTTTGAATGTGCTGCCTAGGCACGGCGTCTATTCCGCCAAGCCGTCGGCTTTGGCAATTTCATTTGTCGAGCCATCCTGATAGGTAATTTTGACATGCTCCACCTCGGACACCTTGATGCCCGACGGGGGCTCCAGGCGCCATTCCGTCAGCGCGATATCCATCGTCGTGGGCACATCCCCTTGATCTTTGAGTTTAACCGTAAGTGTTTTGAGCGCCGCATCAAACGTCACGCGTTCGATTTCCTCGCCAGGAATAGACCCGCCGCTCAGCTGCAGTTGCATAAACTCATCGCGCGGATACCAATAGTCGCCCGGCGCGGCAACGGTATTGCCGCCCGCGACCTTCACCGTCATGATCGGCAGGGCCTCGTCGGCCTCAAACTCCCCGGCAGCGCCGCCGCGACCGCCAAACGTCCAAATACAAAAGGCAATCACCAGCACGGCAAGCACCGCAAAGCCAATCGCGACCAACCCATGGTGCGCACGGCCCTCCTCGGCCGATACGTCCCATTGTGTCTCTCGATATAGATGCTTGTCTTCCATGTTCGCCTCCCCACAGGCACGCTCGTTGGCCCAATCGTACCCATTCAGGCTATACTTGAGCCCATTACATAACGGGGAGCTTGCAGGACGGGACGGCAGGCTGAGATTGGGCGCGCCCGCCCTGACCCGCAAACCTGATATGGGTAATGCCAACGAAGGGAGCCGTGCCAATGAGCACACTGACCGAGCCCAAGCTCGTCACGCAAATCGACTTCGCCCGCGCCGGGCAGATCACGCCGCAGATGAAGGAAGTCGCCGAGCGCGAGCATCGCGACCCCGAGTACATCCGCGAGCGTGTGGCCGACGGCCG
>CABSMB010000215.1 GCA_902478705.1 uncultured Collinsella sp.
TTTCTGGACCGTCAGGCGCGGGCAAGGGCACGCTCGTCACTCGTGTGCGCGAGCGTCGCTCTAACCTGGGCCTGACGGTTTCGGCTACCACGCGAGCCCCACGCAAAGGCGAGGTCGATGGCGTCAATTACTTTTTCCTGACGCGCGAGGAGTTCGACCGCCGCGTGGCAAACGGTGAGTTTGTTGAGTGGGCCGAGGTCCACGGTAACTGCTACGGCACGTTGGTGAGCGAGGTCCAGTCCAAGCTCGCCTCTGGTTCGTCTCTCATCTTGGAGATCGATGTCCAGGGTGCCTTGCAGGTCAAGGAGCGTTTCCCCGAGGCCGTGCTGATCTTTATCAAGCCCCCCTCGCTCGAGGTGCTCCGCGAGCGTCTGGTCGGTCGCGGTACCGAGACGCTCGAGACGATTGAGCTGCGTATGGCAAACGCCGCCCATGAGCTTGCCCTTGCCGACCGCTACGACGACGTCGTGGTGAATGACGATCTCGACCGCGCGACCGATGAACTCGTTCGCGTTCTCGATATGCATGAAAGGATCTGAGGTCCGTGTCCGTTGTAAAGCCTTGCATTGACGATCTTCTGGAGAAGACCGATCACAACCGCTTCCTGCTCGCTTCGCTTGCCTCCAAGCGTGCCTGCGACATCAATAGCATGCTGCGCGGCCAGCATAACCGCGTGCTTGCCGTTCAGGATGTCGACGACATCACCATCGCGCTCTCTGGCGCCGATACCATCTCGATGGCTATGGACGAGATCGTCGACGGCGATATCTCCTACGACGAGGCCCGTTACGAGAAGGCGCTCGGCCATAAGGTTGCTGAAGCCTAAATGGCGGCTCGCGTCTGCCTGGTCCACTATCACGAGGTTGGACTGAAGGGCAAGAACCGCGCACATTTTGAGCATATCCTCATGGATAACATTAAGGCGGCTTTGGCCGCCTTTTCCGTGAATGCCGTGTCTCGAATTTCCGGTTATATCCTCGTGACCTTTAACGAGCATCAGGCCGACGAGGCGGCGCGTGTCATCCGCACCGTCCCCGGCGTTGCCCGTGTGTCCCTGGCGTACCACACCAACCGCGACCCGCAGGAGTACTGCGCCGCCGCCGTCAAGGCGCTGCGAGAGTTTGGCCCCTTCGATTCGTTTAAGGTTCACGCCAAACGCTCCAATACCGACTATGAGCTCACCTCGATTGATATCAATCGTCAGGTGGGCGAGGTGCTGTGCGAGGCCTTCCCCGATAAAAAGGTTCAAATGCACGACCCCGATGCGATGGTGCACGTACTGGTGGTCCAGGGTAGCGTTTACGTGTACGCGCGCTCCGAGCGCGGCGTGGGCGGTCTGCCGGTGGGTTCTGCCGGCAAGGTCGTGACGCTTCTGTCGTCGGGCATCGATTCTCCGGTGGCGACCTGGATGCTCGCGCGACGCGGCGCGGTGTGCGTTCCGGTACATTTCTCCGGTCGTCCGCAGACGCCTGATACGAGCGAGTATTTGGTGCAGGACATCATCCGTGCGCTTGAGCCGGGTGTCCAGATCGGCCGCCTGTACGTGGTGCCGTTTGGCGATTGCCAGCGTGAGATTTCCGTCACCTGCCCCAGCAACCTGCGCGTGATCATGTATCGCCGCATCATGTATTCGGTTGCCGAGCGCATTGCGCATATCGAGGGCGCCAAGGCCATCGTGACCGGCGAGTCGCTCGGTCAGGTTGCCTCCCAGACGCTCGAGAACATCATGGCCGTCAACGAGGCCGTGAAGATTCCCGTGTTCCGTCCGCTCATCGGGTCCGACAAGCAGGAGATCATTGCGCGCGCTCAGGAGATCGGCACGTTCGATATTTCCACCGAGGCGGCGCCCGACTGCTGCACGCTGTTTATGCCGCGTCGTCCCGAGACGCACGCCAAACTCGATGCCGCGCACGAGGCCTGGGAGTTGTTCGACCACGAGGAGATGATCGAGCGCTTGCTTAAGCAGACCGAGTACATCGACTTTTCCAGCAACACGTATAAGGCCCCTAAGACCTTAAAACGCAAACATTCGGAGCTTGCTCCGCGTGAGATTTACCAAGATCACGAGTAATTGCCTGCATAGACCGACGATGCGCCCGTATCGTCGGTCTTTTGCTATCTGGGCAAATGATGCCAAGATGTTCATTCGCTGACGTGTGACTGAATAAATGGACACTTTTCCGCAAGGTTTTTGTCAGATTTTGGTTTGACCGCGATAACCAGTGTGGACGTGCGGAGGCTTCGGCGCTCGTTTCCTGACACGATGGTGTTGGGAGGTGTTTGCTATGGCGCAGCGCGAACATCACGAACGGGTTAAACGTATGGACCGCTGGGCAGAAAAGCTGCTCGGGCATAAAGCGGTGGTGGTGGCGATTTTGGTTGTCATTGCCGCCGCGAGCGGCTTGGCGATGGCAAGTTTTAGTAGCCGCTCCGGCGGCGTGTCGTTTGAGCATAGTGATGAGGCAAGCGCCTCGGATGCGCGCGGGGCCGGGGATGCGTCTCCTGATGATGCCGATGAGTCTTCGGCCAAGAGTTCCTCTGCTGCGGAGGTGTACGTCGATGTGGATGGCGCCGTTGTGAGGCCTGGTGTGTATCGGCTCAAAGATGGAGCACGGGTGTCCCAAGCGATCGATGCCGCCGGAGGGCTTACGGCCGAGGCGGATGTGACAGGGCTTAATCGTGCGTCTAAGATCACAGATGGGCAAAAGATCTATGTTCCGACGGTGGGGGAGCAACAAGCGGCTGCGGCGGTCGGCGGGGCCGAAAGTAGTGCTGCCACGACCCCTGGCGCGGGGTCTTCGTCGGGGCTCGTGAACATCAATACGGCAAGTGCGGCGGAGCTGCAGACGCTCTCGGGCATTGGGCCTTCTATGGCTCAGTCGATTATCGATGAGCGGACAAAGAACGGTGCTTTTGCCTCAGTCGATGACCTGATGCGCGTATCGGGAATCGGTGAGAAGAAGCTCGCCAAAATCAAAGATTGCATTTGCGTATGAGTGCGACCGAGCGCGAGCAAGTGATGCCACCACGGCCATTGATGCCGTGGACGATGGCCCTTTGTGCCGGCTTGTGTGTGAGCTGTGGCTTGGTACTTAACATGGCGGCCGATTTGCTGCTGGGTGAGCGGACGACACCCGTCACATTGCTTATGGCCATTCCCGTTGCGGCTGCGGCTTGCATCGTGTTGGCTCGGTTCCGTATGCGCCCTGCACGGTGGAGGCGATGGCTGTATGCCGCGGCCCTTGGTCTCGTGGCGGGGGCGGTCGTATCCGCGGGTTGGGCGATTGGGGCGCTGCGTGCTTCGAGGG
>CABSMB010000216.1 GCA_902478705.1 uncultured Collinsella sp.
GATGACGGTTATCATCGCCGGTATCGTGCTGGTCGTGGCCATTGTGGTCGCGCTGGTCATCATGCGCCGCGGCGATTCCCGTTTTACCTACGACACACAGCATGGAACGGCCCCGCGCGCCACCGAGGGCGAGGGCAATACTGCCGCGACCGCCTTCAAGGGTCGCTTCTCCATCCTCACCGCCGGCGTGGGTGCGATGTTTGCCGCGCTCGCCGTCAAGCTGTGGGGCATGCAGATGGTCTCGTCGGATTACTACGACAAGCAGGCCAAAAGCAACCAGACCCGTACCGTCACCACGCCGGCCGTGCGCGGACGCATCCTCGATCGCAATGGCGTGGCACTGGTGCAAAACCGTCCCTCGCTTGCCGTCGTTGCCTATCGCGACCTGGCCGATGATACCGTGCTGGTGCGCCATCTTGCCAACGTGCTCGGTATGCCCTACGTCGCGGTGCTGCGCAATATTCAGGACAATTCCGAGGGCGCTCAGAGTCTGCATACCATCGCGACGGACGTGCGTCGCTCCACGGTTGCCTATATCAAGGAGCATGCCGGCGAGTTCCCGGGCGTGAAGATTGCCGAGCGCACCGAGAGCCAGTACCCGTACGGCGAGACGGCCTGCCACATTTTGGGCTATACCGGCACCATTACCTCCGAGCAGCTCGAGGCGCAGAACAAGAAGGCTTCGGGCGACAACGATAGCGCTGCCGGTCAGATTACGTACCAGTCCGGTGACATCGTTGGCCAGGCAGGCGTCGAGAGCTACTACGAGAACCTTCTTCAGGGTATTCGTGGTGAACAGACGGTGAAGGTCGATGCCTCGGGCAACGTGACCGGACAGGCCGGCGCCGTGCCCGCCAAGGCCGGCTCCGACATTAAGCTCACGCTCGACCTCAAGATTCAGCAGGCATGCGAGACGGCGCTTGCGAGCGCTATCGAGCTCGCCAAGACCACGGGCTACAGCAACGCCGGCAACGGCGCCGTGGTGTGCCTCGATCCCAACAACGGCGAGATTCTGGGCATGGCGAGCGAGCCCAAGTTCGATCCGTCCGTGTTTATCGGTGGTGTCTCCAACGACGTGTGGACCGAGCTCAACGACGATGAGGGTTCGCACCCGCTGCTCAACCGCGCTATTAGCGGCCAGTACATGTCGGCTTCGACCATTAAGCCACTCTCGGCCTTGGCCGGTCTTGAGTTTGGAACGTACACGTCGAGTCAGACGACCAACTGCACGGGATATTGGACCGGCTTGGGCAAATCTTGGGGAAAATACTGCTGGCTGCACTCCGGCCACGGCACGATGACGCTGCAGTCCGGTATCGCCAACTCCTGCGACCCCGTGTTCTACGATATGGGCAAGGCGTTTTTCTACAACGACCAGCATCCCGAGGGCCTGCAGGAGGTCTTTCGTCGCTGGGGCCTGGGCAAGACCTGCGGCATCGACCTGCCGAGTGAGGGCAATGGCCGTATTCCCGATGCCGAGTGGAAAGAGTCTTACTTTACCGACGCATCTGCCGAGGACCGTAAATGGAACGCTGGCGATATGACGAACATCGCCATCGGGCAGGGCGACATTCTGGTGACGCCCCTGCAGATGGCGTGCGCCTATATGGGTCTTGCCAACGGCGGCAAACAGTACGTGCCTCACGTGTTTTTGTCAGCCGTGTCGCGCGATGGCGACGGCGACGCCTACAAGTACAACGGCAAGGGAAAGAAGAAGCGCCTGGAGGCCAAGATCAACAGCGATTCGGATTTGGCTCTTGTTCGCAACGGCATGCACGATGTGATTTACTCCGCATCGACTTCGACCGCCGCGCACTTTAACTCCCTGACCCCTACGGTCTACGGCAAGTCCGGCACGGGCGAGAAAAGCGGCGAGGACGATTACGCGTGGTTTTGCGCCTACGCGCCGGCCGATGACCCCAAGTACGTGATTGCCACCATCTTGGAGCAGGGCGGTGGCGGCTCCGATACCGCGTTGCACGTCGTGCGCGATGTTCTCGGTGCGATTTATGACGAGCCCGACACGTCGACGGCCACGGGCGATTCCTCGGTTCGATAGGAGGTTGCGATGGACTTTTCGCCGGCGGACCTGTTCCGCTCAACCAAAACCGGCTCTCGCAGCAGCCTGGACCGCGTCAACAAGCAAATTTCCGCATCGCGCGGAACGTTTCGCCAAAAGGTGCACATCGGTGTGCTGCTGGCTACCGTTGCGCTCGTTGCCTATGGTGCCATCATTATTTGGTCGGCCTCGCAGTTTAAGGCCGATGCCTCGTTCTCGCGACACCTGCTGGGTATCGGTATTGGCGCGGTTCTGGCGGTACTCGTCTGGCGCACCGACCTGCGCGGCATTTCCAACTTTTCGACGGCCCTGCTCGTCATCGATCTCATCGTGATCTTCTCGCCTAAGATTCCGGGCCTGTCCTATACGGGCGGTCTGGGCATGACGGGCTGGATCAAGATCCCCGGTATCGGTTTGACATTCCAGCCCGTTGAGCTCGCCAAGCTCATCACCATCTTCTTTATGGCCACGCTTGGCTCGCAGTACAACGGGCGTATCGATACCGTTCGCGACTACATTAAGCTCTGCGGCATGCTGTCCATTCCGTTTTTGGCCGTCGTCGCCATGGGCGACCTGGGCTCGGGCCTGGTCGTGCTGGTCTCGGGCGCCATCGTCATCTGCATGAGCGGTGCACGCCGCGAATGGGTGCTGTCGACCTTGGCCCTGCTGGTTGGTTTGATTGCGCTCATCTTGGCGCTCGACTCGGTCTTTGATTCGCTCCTTGGCCACGACGTGCTTATCAAGCAGTATCAGATGAACCGTCTGACAGTCTTCATCGACCCCGACAAAGCCGATTCGGATGATGCCTACAACCTGCAGCAGTCGCTCATTGCCGTCGGCTCGGGTGGCTTCTTTGGTAAGGGCCTGGGCCACGCGACGCAGTCGGCCGGTGGCTTTCTACCCGAGTTCCACACCGACTTCGTCTTCGCCTTCCTGTCCGAGACGTTCGGCTTCTGCGGTTCCTTTTTGCTTCTGTGCCTCTACGTGCTGCTGATCTTTTCGACAATCCGCGTTGCCTTTAAGTGCGAGTCATTGTTCTTGCGCCTATCGTGCGTGGGTATCGTCGGCATGTGGGCGTTCCAGACCTTCGAGAACATCGGCATGTGCATTGGCATGATGCCGATTACCGGTATTCCGCTGCCGTTTATTAGTTTTGGTTCGTCGTCGATGATGATTCAGTTGCTGACGGTGGGTATCGTACAATCCATATGGCGGCATCGTTCGGGCGCCGCGTAACCGCTGGAG
>CABSMB010000217.1 GCA_902478705.1 uncultured Collinsella sp.
GGATCAGAAGGCACATCGTGACCGAGAAGACCGGCTTACGACCGAACTTATCGCCCAAACGGCCGCCCACGATGGAGCCAATGGCGATGCAAAGCGTCAAAGACGCGGAGATGATACCGAACTGCGCATTGTCCAGACCAAATACCTGCTGGTAAATGACGAGCGCCGTGCCGGAAGAGATGATGGCACTCGAGTCGATAAACGATGCCATGCCCGAAACAACCGCAACCCACCAAGGATTAACGCGGCGTTTACCTACTGTTCCCATTCTTTCCCCTTACAATGTTTCCGTGCCGCCTTTTGGCGGCGCCTTTACGGCGGTTTCCACGAGCTCCCCAGCAACCGGAACCGCCGTTTTCTTACGTACTAGTCAACAAATGCGTCGTTGATCTTGATATTAAAGTCGTGGCAAGTGCCCTTAAGGCCCTTGTCGCTAATCTTGTTGAGGAAGTCGTCCGAACCACCGTTGGCAGCGCGTGCAGCCAGGTAGATCTCGGCGGCCTTCTCGACGGTGTGTGCCAGGCCAAAGGTCGTATCGAAGTCGGGGCCGGCGGCGAACAGGCCGTGGTGAGCCCAGACGATGGTGTCGTAGGTCTTCATGAGCTCGGAGCTCGCCTCGGCGATAGCCGGGCCACCCGGGACCATCCAGGGCACAACGCCCACGCCGGTCGGGAAGACGACGACGCACTCGGTCATCATCTGCCACAGGATGCGGGTGAAGGCGCGATCCTCCAGCGGCACCACGAAGGACATCTCGATGATGCCGGGGGTGTGGGCGTGATAGATCACACGGTCGGCGCCGTCGGTGCGGGCGGCAGCCACGCAGTGGTTCATGTAGTGGCTCTCGAACTCACTGGTCGGACGGGCGCCATTGGCAAGACCCCAGACGATGCGGAACGCATCACCGGTCTCGTTGATCTCGACGATGCCAATGTTGGCATGCGGATCCTCCAGGACGTTGCGCATGTACTTGCCCGAGCCGGTGCTCACGAAGTACTGGCCGGCGAGGTTCTCGCCGCGCACGCCCATCTTGACCCACTCGCGGGGCTCCTCAAAGAACGGCTTGGCCTCGGCGACCTCCTCATCGGTCATGCGATAGGTGAGGTTTCCACCGTTGCGCTCATGCCAGCCCTGCTTAAAGCCATCGTCGCACAGGCGGCAAAAGCCCTTGATGAACGCCAGATCTTCCATTGCCATTGTTTTTCTCCTCTCCGGGGCCCGCGGGCCCAATTGAAAAAACGTGATAAGCCGATTGACGGCGGCGCGGAGCATGGTGCTGTAGGGCCTCCGCGCCGTATGTCATCGGAGAGAGCCGCTCGTGTACAGCAGGAGTCGTTTGCCGCACGCGGGGCTAGGAGTAGGTACGTGACGAGGGGCACATCTCCCCTCTCGTTTAGGCCTGGGCGCCCTTGGGATCGATGCGCTTGACATCGAAGGAACGGGCGACGCAGGCGCGGGCATCGGCCAGATCGGCAAAGTCGCCACCGGCGATCATCTGCACGATGAAGTTGCCGATGCAGGTGCCCTCGATGGGGCCGGCGAACACGGGAAGCCCGCAGGTGTCGGCCGTCATCTGGTTGAGGTAGTAATCCTGGCAGCCGCCACCCACGATGTTGATGCTCGTGTAGTCGTGGCCCGAAAGCTCGCGCAGGCCCTCAATGGCCTTGGCATACGAACGGGACAGGCTGCAGTAGTTGGTGCGCATGATCTCGCCCACGGTGTGCGGGATGGGCTCGCCGCCATCGGCGCAGGCACGCTTAATTTCCTGGATCATGGAATCGGGGGCCAGGAAGCGGTCGTCGTCGACATCGACGTAGGCCTCGAAGGGCTCGGCCTCGCGACAGAGCGTGCGGAGCTCGTCAAAACCGACCTTGTGGTCCATGAGCGCCTTGTGCGAGGTCTTGCCCTCGACGTAGTCGACGCCGTTGACCTCGCGACGGACGGACTGGTTCATCCACAGGCCCATGATGTTCTTGAGGAAGCGGTAACGTTTGAGGTAGCCGCCCTCGTTGGTAAAGTTCTGCTTGCGGGCGAGCTCGTTGGTAATGGCATGTTGGTTCTCAACGCCCAGCAGACTCCACGTGCCGCTCGAGATGTAGACGGCGTTGTCGTCCTTGGCGGGCACGGCCAGGAAAGCGGAGCCGGTGTCGTGCGTGGCGGGCAGCACGACGGTCGCGGAGTAGCCGATCTTCTCGGAGATGTCGGCCGTCAGCTCGCCGAGCACGGCGCCGGGCATGGTCGGCTCCAGGAAGATGCCCTGGGGAATGCCAAAGCGCGCAAGGATCTCGGTGTCCCACGTGCACTTCTCGGCATCGAGCATGCCGGTGGTGCTTGCGTTGGTGTACTCGTTGGCCTTGATGCCGGTCAAACGCCAGTTGAGGTAATCCGGAATCATCAGGAAGGTACGTGCGGCCTCGAGCTGCTCGGGATGCTCGTTCTTAAGGGCGAGCAGCTGGTAGAGCGTGTTGAAGGGCTGACGCTGAATGCCGGTGCGGGCATAGACCTCGGCCGGGTCCATGATCTGGTCGGCGACCTCGTAGATGCCGTCGGTACGAGCATCGCGGTAGGCAACCGTGTCGCCGACGATCTCGTTATGCTCGTCGAGCAGCACAAAGTCGACGCCCCAGGTATCGATGCCGATGGTGGCAGGAGCCTGTCCAGTCTGGTCCTTGACGGCGCGCAGGCCTGCGACGACGTGGTCGAACAGAGTCTCAACGTCCCAGCAATCGTGTCCGTTTACGCGCTTTTGCTCGTTATCGAAGCGGTAGACCTCCTGGTAGGACATCTTGCCGTCCTCGACCCAGCCGGCAAGGACGCGACCGCTCGAGGCACCGATATCGACCGCTGCGTAATGCTTGGACTCGATGCGACTCTCCATGTGCTTTCCCCTTTTTTGAAGCGGTTCATTTACAGTTTTCATTATTATTTGAACCGTTTCAATTTCAACATGAGTCAATTTCAGCCCGGTGAGCGGTTGTTTCTAGTCGGTGAACGGTAGTTTTTGGGCCAGAAGCCCTGTAAAAACGAAGAGGCGGCCGCCCGCACAGCGCGAACGACCGCCTCTTTAAAATGCAATTGAAATAGTTTGTGTGTCAGCTCTAGCGCACGGCCTTAACCGCTGCCGTCAGATCGAACAGCGTGTCGAGTACGGCCTCGCAGCCATCCACAACGTCTTGCGGCAGCGGGACGATATCGGGCACCGCAAAGACATGGCAGCCGGCCGTGA
>CABSMB010000218.1 GCA_902478705.1 uncultured Collinsella sp.
ACCCAGCCCTTGGCTTCGAGAGCGCGTAGGATATTGGCAATGCGGGCATTCGAGACCCAGGCGCGATCAGCGAGTTCGCTCGGCGTGAGCGAACCGCCAGCGAGTATGAGGGCGCGCATGACGGCCATCTCGCCACCGAGGGCTTTGTCCGCAAAGCGCGAAATGCGCTGATGCATGCTGCCAAACTCGGTAAGGAGCTGACGCCCAAGTTCACGGAAATCGGTATCTTCCACCGAAAACCCCTAACACTAGAAACTATTTTCGGTGGAAGATGATACCCCTGCACGCGCACCCTATACGGTAGATTTTGGGACATGTCTAGAAAACTACCTTTAGGCGACCTCCGTACACCGTCGGTATCAGTAAAGTTAGGGGGTAGATCTCTAAGCACGTCCTAAAGCCTACTCAGAGGCACTTTACCCTGATAAAGCTGGCATAACAGCTAGAGTGAACGTCGTATAAAGGCAAGGAAAAATACCAAACAAATCGGTGAACGGTAGTTGCTCGCGCTCGCATTTCCTGCGGATTTGTTAAAAACGCCTTAATGGTATAAAAAAAGAAACATATAACAGCCCTGATGAAGGGGGTAGCTATGTTATCCTTCTCAAACGGGTGAAATCTTGGGTTTTAGGTTGCAGTTCCAAGGTGGACAAACGTTTTTCCCTGTACCAACGTGTGGTGAAGAACGGAAGAAGCCGGTAGTGCAAGCCGATAATTCAAGAATTCAATAAGCAGCGGTGTGAGAGAGCGCCGCATTACACGTAACTAGGAGCGTGGTTACACAATGCAGGAGGCATGGGAAGGCTTCAAGGAAGGCATCTGGACGGGAGAGGTTGACGTCCGAGACTTCATCCAGAAGAACTACACCCCCTACGAGGGCGACGAGTCGTTCCTCGCCGGCCCGACCGAGCGTACCAAGGAGCTGTGGGGCGAGGTTCTCGACCTGCTGCTTAAGGAGCGCGAGCAGGGCGGTGTCCTCGATATGGACACCAAGACCGTCACGGGTATCGTGAGCCACCCCGCTGGCTACATCGATAACGCCCACCGCGAGAAGGAGACCATTGTTGGCCTCCAGACCGACAAGCCGCTCAAGCGCGCTCTGCACGTCAACGGTGGTATCCGCATCGCTTGCCAGGCTGCCAGCCAGCACGGCTACAAGGTCGACGAGAACGTTGTCGAGCGCTACACCTTCGAGCGCAAGACCCACAACGCTGGCGTCTTCGATGTCTACACCCCCGAGATGCGTGCTTGCCGCTCGGCTCACATCATCACCGGTCTGCCCGATGGCTATGGCCGCGGCCGCATCATCGGCGACTACCGTCGTGTCGCCCTGTACGGCGTCGACTACCTGATCAAGGACAAGGAGGCCCAGAAGGCTTCCACCCCGACGGTCATGACCGCCGACAACATCCGCGATCGTGAGGAGCTGCAGGAGCAGATCCGCGCCCTCGGCGAGCTCAAGATGATGGCCGAGACCTATGGTTTCGACATTTCCAACCCTGCTACCAACACGCAGGAGGCCATCCAGTGGATGTACTTCGCCTACCTTGCTGCCGTCAAGGAGCAGAATGGCGCCGCTATGTCCATCGGCCGTACCTCTACGTTCATCGACATCTACGCTGAGCGCGACCTTGCCAACGGTACCTTCACCGAGGAGCAGATCCAGGAGTTCGTGGATCACTTCATCATGAAGCTCCGCATGGTCAAGTTTGCCCGTACCCCCGAGTACCAGGCCCTGTTTACCGGCGATCCGCAGTGGGTCACCGAGTCCATCGGCGGCATGGGTGTTGACGGCCGTACGCTCGTTACCAAGATGAGCTACCGCTACCTGCACACGCTCGAGAACATGGGCACCAGCCCCGAGCCCAACATGACCGTTCTGTGGTCGACCCGCCTGCCCGAGAACTTCAAGAAGTTCTGCGCCAAGACTTCTGTCGCCAGCTCCTCGATCCAGTACGAGAACGACGACCTCATGCGCGTCTATCACGGCGACGACTATGGCATTGCCTGCTGCGTGTCCTCCATGCGCATTGGCAAGGAGATGCAGTTCTTCGGCGCCCGCGCCAACCTGGCCAAGTGCCTGCTGTACGCACTCAACGGCGGTGTTGACGAGGTTTCCAAGAAGCAGGTCGGCCCCAAGTACCGCGCCGTCGAGGGCGATACGCTCGATTACGACGACGTTGTGGCCAAGTACAACGACATGATGAAGTGGCTTGCTGGCGTGTACGTCAACTCGCTGAACATCATTCACTACATGCACGACAAGTATTGCTACGAGCGCATCCAGATGGCTCTGCACGACAAGCACGTGCACCGCTGGTTCGCTACGGGCATCGCTGGCCTTTCCGTCGTGGCTGACTCCCTGTCCGCCATCAAGTACGCCAAGGTCCACCCCGTCCGTGATGAGAACGGCATCATCGTCGACTTCGAGACCGAGGGCGAGTTCCCCAAGTACGGTAACGACGACGACCGCGTCGACCAGATCGCTCACGACGTTGTGCACCAGTTCATGGAGTACATCCGCATGAACGACACCTACCGCAACTCCGTGCCCACGACCTCGGTTCTGACCATTACCTCCAACGTCGTGTACGGTAAGAAGACCGGTTCCACGCCTGACGGCCGCAAGGCTGGCCAGCCGTTCGCCCCGGGTGCTAACCCCATGCACAAGCGCGATAGCCACGGCGCCATCGCTTCGCTGTCTTCGGTTTCCAAGCTCCCGTTCCGCGATGCTCAGGACGGCATCTCCAACACCTTCTCCATCATCCCGGGTGCGCTCGGCAAGGAGGACCAGGTGTTCTTTGGCGATATCGACCTTGATCAGCTGGGCGAGTAACTATTGTTAGTGCTATACTAACAATAACGATTACTGATTAGCGCGCCGGTTTCGGCCGGCGCCTATCGATCGAAGGAGACACATTATGAAGGTTTCTGAAGTTTCCGAGACTCAGGCCGATAACCTGGTCCACATGCTCGATGCTTACGCCGAGAAGGGTGGCCATCACCTGAACATCAACGTCTTCAACCGTGAGACGTTGCTCGATGCTCAGGCTCACCCCGAGAAGTACCCGCAGCTGACCATCCGCGTTTCCGGCTATGCCGTGAACTTCCACACGCTCACCAAGGAGCAGCAGGACGAGGTCATTTCGCGTACCTTCCACGACAAGTTCTAAAGGGGTTTAACTCCCGCAGGATCGCCGGGCCGCTTTGGGTTACTTT
>CABSMB010000219.1 GCA_902478705.1 uncultured Collinsella sp.
ACTGATAGTAGTGCTGCATGCGGTTGGGGTTCTCGCCGTAGCGGCCGTCGGCGGGACGGCGGCAGGGCTGCGCATAGCAGGTGCGCCACTCGGCGGGACCGAGCGAGCGCAGCGTGGTCGCGGTATGGAAGGTACCGGCACCGACCTCGGAGTCATAGGGCTGCATAATGACGCAGCCCTGCTCGCCCCAGTACTGCTGGAGGCGCAGGATGATGTCTTGGAAGGAAAGCGGTGAAGCGTTCATGCCTCTAATATCCCCTCGTCGAAACGATTACACGGTTAGGTACTGTACTATAGCGGTTTTTAGTCGATAGCGCCGATGCGGTTGAGCGGCCAGTAGCGAACAAGCGCCACAGCGATCAGATCGGAGCGGTCGACCGGGCCAAAGTAGCGAGAGTCGGCTGAGTTCTCACGGTTGTCGCCCATTACCCACACACAGTCGTCAGGGACGGTGTAGGGATAGCTCACCTGGGCGGCGGGCGCCTGGACCGAAAGCGGCCAGCTCATGCCGGTCGTATAGTCCTCATCGAGCGCCTGGCCGTCGACGAGGACCTTGCCGTCCTGCAGGTCGACCGTCTGGCCGGCCGTGGCGATGACGCGCTTTACCAGCACGTCATGCTCGGACGTGGCATCGGGGTTGTGGAACACCACAATGTCACCCTGTTTGACGGGCTGTCCGAGCTCGAGCGTCACCTTCTGCGCCAGAATCTGATCACCGATCTCGATCGTGGACTCCATGGAGCCGGTGGGCACCACAAAGGGCTCGACCACAAACGTGCGGATCACGAAGGTGGCGATGAGCGCAATCGCGACAATCACAATCCACTCAAAGGCGCCCCTCAGGGCAGAATGCTGCGATGGAACCATGCTCACTCCTCGCTCTGCGAATACGAAGCGTCCAGGATCTCCTGCGCGTACGCGCGCTCCTCGGGCGTAAGGCGTGCCGTCTCGATAAGATCGGGACGCCAACGACAGGTACGCTCGATGGCGTTTTTGCGGCGCCAGGCATCGACCTTGGCATGATCGCCGCTCACGAGCACCGGAGGCACGCCCTCGCCATTGAACTCGGCGGGGCGGGTGTACTGCGCGTACTCGAGCAAGCCACCGTCCTCGGCGGTCGAGAAGGACTCATCCACGTTGCTCATCTCGTCGCCCAGGGCGCCGGGAATGAGGCGCACGACGGCGTCGGCCACGACCATAGCGGGCAGCTCGCCGCCCGTGAGCACGTAGTCGCCAATCGACAGACGCTCATCGGCATACGCATATGCACGCTCGTCGACGCCCTCGTAACGGTTGCACACAAACAATAAGCGCTCGCTTTTGAGCAGGCGCTCGGCCACATGCTGCGTAAAGGGCTCGCCGCAGGGAGTGAAGAACACCACGGTGGGCTTGGGACCCTCTGCGCTAATGGCCTCGATGGCCTCGGCAATGGGCTCAACCTTCATAAGCATGCCCTGCCCACCGCCATACGGCTCGTCATCGACGGTGCGATGGCGGTCGTGCGTCCAGTCGCGCAGGTTATACGCCTTAAAATCAAAAAGGCCGGCCTTGCGGGCGCGGCCCAAAATCGATGTGGACATGACGGGCTCAAACATCTCGGGAAAGACCGAAAGGGTCTCAATCAGCATGTTGTCCTCCCTACTTGTCCATATCGATCAAGCCGTCCATAACATGGACGGAAATTGTTCCTGTGTCGGGAAGATCGAGCACAACCTGCTCGATCACGGGAATCAGCACCTCGCCGTACCGATCTCCCTCGACAACCCAAACATCGTTGGCGGGCGTCGACATGATCTCGGCAATCGTTCCGAGCGAACCGAAGCGTTCATCGACCACCTCGCGACCCATCAGGTCGGTATAGGCGGCGTCGAGCGAATCGAGCTCAAAGTCGTCACGGTTAGCCAGCACATAGCAACCGGTGATGCCCTCGGCGGCCGTCAAGTCGTCTATGCCCTCAAACGAGACCAGATCGCCATCGCCCGTATCGGTGACGGATGCGACCGTGCAAAAACGGTCGCGCTTGAGCGCCGGCGGTGTCAAGGCGACACGCATACCCGGCTTCAATACAGAAGGAAGCCCCCGCAGCGGCTGCGCGAGGACCTCCCCCTTCCTTCCGTGCGGCTTGACCACACGGGCGATGTTTTTGTACTGGGACCTCAAGGTCCTAGCCCAGAACCTCTACCTCGACAGCGGTGTCGAGGCGAGCGGCCAGTGCACGGGCGAGCGTGCGAATGGCCTTGATGGTACGGCCACGACGGCCGATGACCTTAGCGACGTCATCCTCGGCAACCGAAACCTCAATCGTGGAGGCGTCGTCACCATCAATGACCTCAAGGCTCACGGAATCCGGGTCGTCGACGATCTGAACAACGAGATATTCGACGAGATCGGCGATGCGATCTGAGAGCATTGCCTCACCCTCGAGCTGTGCAGCGTCAACCTCAGGCACGATTTACTCCTCGGCGCCCTCAGCGGCCTCAGCGGCAGCCTTAGCGGCCTCGGCCTCTTTGGCGAGCTGCTTCTTGGACTTCTTGACGACGGTCTCGGTCTTCTCGCCCTCGTTGGCGGCCTTGACCAGAGCGGCGACAGCGTCGGTGAGCTGAGCGCCCTTGGACTGCCAGTCGGCGATCTTCTCGAGGTCGAGGTTGATGGTCTTGGGGGCGGTCATCGGGTTGTAGCGGCCAACCTCCTCGATGATACGACCGTCACGCGGAGCGCGGGAATCGGCGACGACGACACGGTAGTACGGACGCTTCTTAGCGCCGTGACGAGCAAGGCGAATCTTGACTGCCAAAGGAAACTCCTCCAACCAAGCAGCTTTAGGCTGCAACTACAAACAAACAGTTGAACATAATACGCCATCGACGCGGGCAGGTGAAGTCCGTGAGACCAACTTCTTCGGTGTAGTCGAAGGCAAATCCATATCTTAGACAAGAATTCGCGATTTGCAAGCACATCCACGCACCCCACATGAGCTGCGCGGTATACTCGTGACATGGATAGACGCGAACATACATACGGTTATGAGGATGCTGCGGACGTAACACCGCCGCCCTGGACGGGTCCGGCGGTGGGCCTGATGGACCTCGATGCATTTTTTGCGAGCGTGGAGATGCTCGACCATCCCGAATGGCGCGGCAAGCCGCTCATTGTGGGCGGAGACGCCGATTCGCGTGGCGTCGTGTCCACGTGTTCGT
>CABSMB010000220.1 GCA_902478705.1 uncultured Collinsella sp.
ATCATCTACGATGCCGATGGCAATCCCACGTACATTACCGAGCCCGTCATCAAGACGACCATCAGACACATGTTCGAAAAGGCCGGTCTCGCCGACTCGACGCAGTGGAATGGCGACACCTTTGCCTCGAGCACCTCGCACACTCTCAAGATGTTCTATCTCGAGCGCGGCAACTACGATTCCTCGCTCATGATGCGCTTCAACTTGCAGCCCGCCCTGTACCAGCAGATCAAGAAGGTCGACCAAAACGGCAAGCCCCTCCAAAACGCCGAGTTCGAGCTCTACCAGGTCGACACGCCCGCCGGCGTCACGTTGGATAACGTCGCCGACGTGCAGCTGGACGACGTGCAGCCCGTGGGAGCGCCCCTTGCCAAGCTCGTGACCGATGCCAATGGCGAGGCGCGCTTCATGAGCACCGTGCTCTCCATCGATGGCCAGCTGCAGCCCTTCAACTTCTCCGATCGCTACAACGCCGACACGAATGCCGGTCTGCTCTACATTCTGCGCGAGACGAAGGCACCCGATGGCTACAAGCCGCTGCCGAGCGACCTGCTGCTGCGCTTCGATCCCACCAACACCATGCTGGCGGTCAACAATCGCTATCAGACAGGCTCATACGCAAGTTTCAACAGCTACGTCAACGGTATTACGGGCTCCGTCTACTACGGCCAGATCGGGGAGGACGGCGGTCTGGTAACGCGCATACCGGGTACGGATCCGGTGCCCGCGAACGTTCAGGAAAACGGCCTCGTGGTGGCGGTTCCCATGCTGAAGAAGGCGGGAGATGCCTCTGGCCTCACGTGGCTTCCGCTCATCGGGGATAACCTGACGGGTTTTACCACGTTGGGAAACACCAATAACCTGGATCTTACCAATCCCGCCCTGTTCCGCCTGGTAATGCGCGGTCTGACCTTGGGCGCGGCGCTGCAGCAGGCGGCGCTCCATGCGGATGGCACGGGAGAGGGATGGCATCTGAGCTGGGATGACGAATACCAACGCTTGACGGGAACCTTGCGTGACCTGCCCGGTCGAGCTGACCGTTACATGCACGTCAATCCCAATGGCGACATGCGCATGTTCTACGGAATCATCACCCAGGAGGCCCTGGCCAGGGCACTTGGCGTGTCCGAGGACGACGTCGCGGCCATGTCCGGTGACGAGAGATACAATCGCCTGGGCGCCGTTGCCCTTGATGCCATCAAGCGCGGAGGCTTCACAGGCACGGAATTCAAGAACCTGGTCAACAACGCCATCGGCGTGGGGTCATCCACATCCACGTATGACGAGCGCGGCTATACGCCTCTCGATGCCCGCGAGTTCGTACGCAACTTCCGCTCGGTGCTCTACATCCCCAACGAGCAGCGTCAGTTGCGCGTCATGAAGATCGACCAGAACGGTACGCCGGTCAACGGGGTGCAGTTCGCGCTATATAACAGCGAGGCCAAGGCGGCGGCTGGCGGGAGTGACTATGCAGCTAGTGGCTATACCGCCACGGTCAACGGCAAGGACGGCATGCTGATCTTCGAGCCCCATCAAAGCCATGACACGGGCTCGGGTGAGTCGCTTCCCGGCTACGCGGACATGGCTTGGCCTTTCAGCGACTTTTCCCAGGAGCACGCGGCGACCTACTTCCTGAAGGAGATTTCGGCACCTGCTGGCTACGAGCTCAATCCCACGATCATTCCGGTCAAGGTTGGCGTCTACTCCATCTATGCCGATGCGGGCACCGCAGATGATGACGTGAGCGTCATGGCGGGTGTCGGCAAGTTGACCCAGACCATGATCCAATATGCCTCCAACGGCGAGGTGAACATCACCTTGCGCGATATCACCGCGTTTGCCCAGACGCAGCCGTCGGGCAGCTTTGCGCTGAGGGGCTGGGTCGACGATACCCTCCAGGGGACGAACGGTGAGCCCGTCGTGCGCCAGATGAACCTCCACTACGGCAAGAACGCGGTCATCGACTACGGTCTTTCCGATGCTGACGGCGGTGCGAACTACGAGCCCTTCTTCGTCACCGACGAGGGCTTTTTGCGTACGCGCGTCCAGCAAAACCTCCATGCGCACGATGATCCGACCGATCCCGACTATTCCGATGCCAATGCCGATAATCTGGGCGATTTGGACATCACGGGCCTCTTCAGCCTCATCAATACGGTCGTCGTGACCGATAGAAGCAGGGTCGTGGTCGATGATGGCGAGCTCATGATACGCAAGGCCGTCGCGGGAGAGGGACTTGCGGAGGCGGATTATCTCAAACCCTATCACTTCAAGGTCGAGTTCCTCGACGAGCAGGGGAATGCCCTGGCGGCATCCTATCCCTTCTACGGCACCGACCGCTCCGGCTCGTTGCGTAGCGGCGATGTGCTGCTGCTTCATCGTGACGAGGCGGTGGTCATCCAGGGCCTGCCCATCGGCAGCCGCTACGTGGTGACCGAGCTCGACGCCAACGAGGGCGGCTTCTTCTGCACGATCACCGACGAGAATGGCGTGACGATCGAGGCCAGCGTAGCGCAGGGTGTCGTCAAGAGCGCGCAGCAGCAGATGCTCGCCTCGTTCCTCAACACGCGCACCGACCCCCAGCTCGGAAACCTGCTCATCCGCAAGACGGTCACGGGCGAGGGCGTTCCCGTAGAGGCACTGCAGCGCAGCTTCAATTTCAAGGTCGAGCTCTTCGATGCGGCGGGAAATGTCCTTACCGGGCGCTATGCGGTGAGCAACATCGATGGTGTCGAATACATCGAGAGTGGCGGCGTGTTGCCGCTGCGTCATGGTCAGACGGCACTCATCTTGTATCTGCCTGCGGGCAGCTACTATCTCGTCACCGAGCTTGATGCCAACCAGGACGGCTTCACGGTTGCCCCGAGCGCCACGCAGGGTGGCCCCACAAGCGTTATCCGCGATGGCCAGACCTCCGAGGTCTCCTTCGTGAACACCTTCGCAAAGCCCGATGAACCCGATAACCCAGATAACCCCGACAATCCGGATAATCCCGATAATCCAGATGTCCCCGATAACCCGGACAACCCCGATAACCCGGACGTTCCCGACAACCCCGATGAGCCCGACACACCGGCTGTTCCCGATGAGCCGACGGTGCCCGAGAATCCACGCGTGCCCGTCGAGCTGACGCCGGTTTCCCATGAGATACCGTCGGGCACGGTTCCGAAG
>CABSMB010000221.1 GCA_902478705.1 uncultured Collinsella sp.
CCCGCCGCATCATCGACACGGCGCTTTCGATCGAGGGCCTCACCCGTGGCGAGGGCGTGCACGCGTGCGCCGTTCTGATCTGCCGTGACCCCGTCAACGAGCACGTGCCCACCAAGCTCGACACCAAGGGCGGCGTCGAGATTACCCAGTACGAGGGCCATACCGTTGCCGACATGGGCCTGCTCAAGATGGACTTCCTGGGCCTGCGTACGCTGACGGTTATCTCCAAGGCCAAAGCAAACATCAAAAAGAACTTCGGCATCGACATCAAAGAGGAAGAGATTCCCTTTGACGACCCCGAGATCTTTAAGCTCATGGGCTCCGGCCACACCGCCGGCGTCTTCCAGGTTGAGTCCGCCGGCATGACGGCCACAATCAAGAACATGAAGCCCACCGAGTACAAGCACGTCGTGGCATTGATCGCCCTGTACCGCCCGGGCCCGCTGGGCGCCGGCATGGTTTCGTCCTACATCAACCGTATGAACGGCAAGGAGCCGGCCGTCTCCTACGACGACCGTCTGGACGACATCCTGGGCGAAACCTACGGCACCATGGTCTACCAGGAGCAGGTTATGCTCATCTCCGTCGAGATGTGCGGCTTCTCCAAGGGCGAATCGGACTCGCGTATCCGTAAGCCCGTGGCTAAGAAGAAAATCAAGCTGCTCACGTCGACGGTGCTCCACTGGGAGGATGGCTCGGACGAGACCACCTACGACCACTGGATGAACGGCGCTATCAAGAACAACTACACGCGCGAGGTCGCCCAGAAGATTTGGGATGATGTTCTCGAGTTCGCGTCCTACGCCTTCAACAAGTCGCACTCCGCCGGCTACGCCATCCTGGTTATGCAGACGGCGTGGCTCAAGGCGCACTATCCGCACGAGTACATGGCGGCTGTTCTGACGTCCTATACGGGTAAGACCGACAAGATCGTGCACTACGTCTCGGCGTGCCGTCACGACGGCATCCCCGTGCTGTCGCCAGATGTCAACGAGTCCGGCACCGAGTTCACGGCTACCAAGGAAGGCGTGCGCTTTGGTCTGGCCGGCATCCGCGGCGTGGGTACCGGCGTGGCACAGGCGATTATCGCCGAGCGCGAGGCGGGCGGCCCGTTTAAGACGCTGCACGACTTTGTCGAGCGCGTGGACTCGAGCCAGGCCAACCGCCGCGTGATCGAATCGCTGATCAAGGCAGGTGCCTTCGACTCCACGGGCTATCCGCGCCGCCAGATGATGCACTTTGTGGACAAGAACAACCCCGAGAACATCATCGACGCCGCGATAAAGCGCCAGAAGGACCGCGCGAGCGGCCAGACCTCGTTCTTCGACATGTTTGGTGATGTTGAGGGCTCGGGTTTCGAGGTCAGCGTGCCCGATCCGGACGGCCAGGAATGGGACCGCCACCTCAAGCTGAGCCAGGAGAAGGAGGTTCTGGGCATCTATGTCTCGGACCACCCGCTGCGCCCGTTTGAGTATGCGCTCAGCAAAGCGCGCGATTTTTCGTTCTCGCAGATCGACACCGGCTACGAAGTTCAGAATCCTACGGGCGGCACCATCAACCAGGAGATTCCCGAGGGCAAAGCGCTGTGGTGGGCCGGCATGGTCTCGAGCGTGTCCAAGCGCGTGACCAAAAACGGCGACCCCATGGGCATCGTGCAGCTCGAGGACATGGAAGGCGAGGCCACCGTCGTCGTGTTCCCCAAAACCTATAAAGAGGCCGAGGGGTACCTGTACGGCGAGGTCGATCCCGAGACAGGCGCGCAGCTGTCCGACGCCTTTGTACGCATCAAGGGCAAGCTCGAGCGCTCGGACCGCGGTGACCAGATCATCGCGCAGGAGATCGTGCCGCTGGAGCTCAACGAGGAGAACAACAAGCCTAAGGTGTTTGAGGTCATGGTGCCCAACAGCCGCTTTAGCCAGGGCAATATGGCACGCCTGGCCACGGTGCTCACCGCTAACCCGGGCGGCGACCGCGTGGAGATCTTTATCGAGCAGGTGGACGGGCGCGTGCTGCGCGCCGAGGTGCCTGCCAAGGTCAACGCGCGCTCGATTCCGCTGCTGGCCGAGGCCAAGGCCATTGTGGGTAACCAGGGCAGAGTGACGGTGATCTAAGGGCGACCTTGCTGGTCCGCGCGAGATTGGAGGAAGTGATGGCACAGGGGACGTTTGTGCAGGCGCTTCGTAAGGAAGCGGCGCTGAGCGGCACCTTTATGAAGGGGCGTTCGCTCATGCTCAACGGCGCCGTGCTGTCGATTGAGGACAGCGGCTCGCGCTTCTCCAAAAACGTGACGGTCGAGGGCTCGGTGCGCGGCTCGCGCGGCGACCTGTACAAGACGCACGTGGCGCTCGACATGGACGAGCACGAGGTGATCGACTACGACTGCGATTGCCCCGCTGCCTATCGCTACCCCGGCATGTGCAAGCACGCCATCGCCACGGCGCTGGCGTACCTGGACGCAAGCGGCACCGAGCCCGTCGAGGGCCTGCGCACGCCGGTCCGCACGTTTACGGCGCAGCCGAAACAGCCCGTGCGTCCCGCGTCCGCCGCACCGGCGGTCAACCCTAACTTTCCCTTCCCGGCGCCAGTTCCCACGAGCCCGAGCCTCATGAAGGCGCTCTCCGATCTTTCGGACGCTCGCATGGATGAGTTGGCGGGCATGCGCCGCAAGCTCGCCGGCACTGTCGACCCCGATGCTCCCAAGGCGGTATTGGAGCCTTCGCTGGTACCGTACTACAATCCGCTGTTTGCCGACCGGTTTAGCTGGGCGCTCGAGCTTCGCATTCGCTGCGGCTCGGTGTCCTACGTGGTCAAGGATATCGACGGCATGGCCGCCGCATACGTGCGCGGCGGCACGTTCTCGTACGGCAAAAAGCTCACGTTTGTCCATACGCCCGAAGCCTTTGACGAGGTTTCGGTGCGTCTGCTCGACCTTGTTGTGGCAACGGTTGTGTATCTGAGCGACATCACGAGTTCGCGTTCGGCGTCGTACGATTTTGCACGCAGCGGCTTTGTCGCCGAGCGCCAGCTGCCGCTGTCCGAGCATGACATCGTATACATGTTGGACTTGCTGCGTGGCCGGACCATTTCCTTTGAGCCCGCCTGGTCGCGGGGAACGACGACGCATCGTTCCTACGAGGTTGCGGTTGAGTTATCGCCGGTGGGGGAGGTCG
>CABSMB010000222.1 GCA_902478705.1 uncultured Collinsella sp.
ATCTCCTGGATGCCCAGATCCTTGGAGCCGGCGATGGAAAGCAGGACGCGCGTGGCGCCATCGATGGAGCTCTCGAGCAGCGGGCTGGAGATGGCCTGCTGGGCAGCGTCGACGGCACGGGTGTCCCCAGAAGCGGTACCGATACCCATCATGGCGGTACCGGCCTGCTTCATGATGGTCTTAACATCGGCGAAGTCCAGGTTGATGATACCCGGGACGGTGATGAGGTCGGTGATGCCCTGGGTGCCCTGGGAAAGGACGCCATCGGCAATTGCGAACGCCTCGAGCATCGTGGTCTTCTTCTCGGCGATGTCGAGCAGCTTGTCGTTAGGGATAACGATCATGGTGTCGACGCAATCGGAGAGGGTCTTGATGCCCTCCTCGGCGCTCTTCTTGCGCTTGCGACCCTCGAAGGTAAAGGGCTTGGTCACGACGGCGACGGTCAGCGCGCCAACCTCGTTCATCGCGATATCGGCAACGATGGGAGCAGCGCCGGTACCGGTACCACCGCCCTCGCCGCAGGTGATGAACACCATGTCGGCGCCAGCGAGCGCCTCGGCGATATCGTCGCGGGACTCATCGGCAGCCTTGCGGCCAACCTCGGGGTTGGCGCCGGCGCCCAGGCCGCGGGTAAGGTCGGTGCCGATGTGCACCTTGATATCGGCATCAGAGATCGCGAGCGCCTGAGCATCGGTGTTGATGGCAACAAACTCGACGCCGCGGATGCCCTCTTCGATCATTCGATTGACCGCGTTGGTACCGCCGCCGCCGACGCCGACCACCTTAATGACGGCAAGGTAGTTGTTGATCTCTGTCTCGTGCATGTCGGTCCTCCGAACAAAGGTTATAGCCATAGCATGGGTTGACCCCTGCGCACATTAACCTTCAGGTTGAAAGTAAATGCAAAGGTAAACCGTATTATGTTTGCACATTATGAACGTATCAGTCAAATAATTGACCGTGAAAACCAAACAAACCAGATAAACGGCGTGGTATGGCCCCTCAACAAAGCCATTTAGGATGCTAGGCGGTCGGTGCGTTCCTAAACGTGTAGTTGCCCGGAGAGCGCACATTGATATAGGTTACGCCCTCTACCTGCGAAAGCAGCTTGGTCACGATGCGTTCTTTCTTGGCGATATCGTCCGAATCGCCCAGCGACACCTCGACGCCGTTGTCGAGATTTGCCGAGATAGCCTCAACGGAAGGCGTGGAAATATCCTTCACCTGGTCCAAGAACTCGCTCGAAAAACCGCGTGTGTAATCCAGGCCGGCCTTGACGGCCTTGGAGCTCACCGCCCGACCCGAAACCGGTGCGACATCGGCCGAGACGTCAGTCAACAGCACGGCGCCGTAGTGCTTGGCAAGCGCCAGGGCCGCATCGATGCCGGTCAGGGTGTTGGCACCCTCCCCCGATGTAATGACGTTCCCCTGGTCGTCCACCTCGACAGACGTCGACAGCGGAGCGATCCAGGTGTCATCGTCTCCGATAGCCCAGGCGAGGTCGTCGGAGCTGATATACGCAATGGCGATAACTTTACGCTCCGTCGGCGTGATGATAAGCGTATGGGGAAACTGGCGCTGGACATCCACGCCCGAGACCCACGGGTTTTGCTTGAGGCCCTCGGTGATCTGATCGGGATCCACGTTAAAGAGCGACGTGTTCTCGGGAAGACTGATGAGCTGAATGGCGTCGTGCTTGGTCACATGCTCGCTGCCATGAATCTGAATATCGGTGGCGGAAAACAGGCCAGAGTTGATGACGACGATGGCAACAATGGCAAGTACGGCCACGGCCGCTAGGATGCCGCCCGCGATCTTGCCCTTACCCTTCATGGCAGAAGCGGCGTCGGTCGCCTTACCTGCCATGGCACCCAGCGATGACAGAGGATTGATGCCCTTTTTTGCCGAAGACGCCTTGGCAGCGGGCACCGATGTCAGTGAACGCGGCTTAGCGCCAGCCAACGTACGGCCGGCATGCGGCGCACGAGCTCCCAGCGAAGGCTTGGGCGTCGCCATGGGTCGGGAGGTCTTGGTGCCCATCGACGGCTTGGGCGTCACCGAAGGACGCGGAGCCGGACGACTCGTCTTTTTAGAAGCGGGGCGTCCTCCCAGCTGCGAGCCGACGACCGGGCGCTTGGCAGGACGAACGGGCCCAACAGACTTGGAGGGCATGGCGGGCTTATGTTGAGGCTGGGCAGGTGCGCCGGAACGCCCTCCGGCGCGGCGGAAGGTTGGTTTCGATGCTCTAGAAGCCGAGGAATTTAACTTCCGGTCTGAGCTCGATGCCATACGCCTCCCTCACCTTTCCGTGCACATGCCTGATAACCGCGGCCACGTCATCGGCCGAGGCGGTTCCGTTATTAACGATAAAATTAGCGTGTACGGGCGAAACTTCCGCACCGCCAACCGAAAAACCCTTTAATCCACAATCCTCAATCAACTTGCCCACGCTTGCATCGGGCGGGTTGCGAAAGACCGATCCGCAGGATGCACGGCCCATGGGCTGCGTGCGCTTGCGGCGCGTCAGGTACCGTTCCATGCGCTCGCGAATGTCGGCCTTAGGCGCGGGCTTGAGTTTAAGCACGCACTCGAGAATGATTTCGTTACGCGGCAGGCTGCACTCGCGATACCCCCAAGCGATCTCGGACCCTGCATAGTGCTTAATACCGGACGCCGGATCAAACGTGACCACGTCCTCGATAAGGGAGCCGATCCACTTGGTCCGCGTACCTGCGTTCATGGACACGGCGCCGCCGACCGAACCGGGAATACCGACCGCGAACTCAAGGCCCGAAAGCCCGCGCGACAAGGCATCGTTGACCAAACGCGCGAACATCACGCCCGCACCAACGGTCAGCGTGCAGCCGTCCTCGGCAACAACCGTGCGCTGAAACTCACGTCCCAGCGAAATAACGGCGCCGCGATAACCGGCATCGGCAACCAACAGGTTGGACCCCTTGCCGATAATCACCCACGGCACCTGCTCGCGGTCAAGCACCGCCACGGCGCGACGCAGGGCATGGTAGCTATGGCACGTCACAAAGAGGTCGGCCTTGCCGCCGATACGATAGCTTGTATGGCGTGCAAGACGTTCGTCCTCGACCACGTCCGTGTCGATCATGCCCGAAAGCGCCATGACGGCGTTA
>CABSMB010000223.1 GCA_902478705.1 uncultured Collinsella sp.
AAAAAAAGCCCCGTCCCAAATTAGCTACCCTGCAGGAATTAGCGCCACGGGTCGGCTTCGAACATCGGCTCGCGCTCGGGACGGCGATCGCTGTATGGATCGTAGCCGTCGTCGTCCTCGTTCTCGGCACGGATGTAGGGGTCACGCGGTTTGGGTGCGGGCTTGGGTACCGGCGTGCTCGTCTTGGTCTCGTCTTTCATCTGCATGTCTCCTTGCTATGTACTCATGTTCAATATCATCGATTGTCGCACGAAAAAGGGCGGCGGACCCGTTTGGATCCGCCGCCCTTGGCATTTTGCGATAAGGGGCGGTTTTAAGGTATGTCCCAAAAATCTACTCGGCGTCGGGGACCTCGTAGGTGGCCGCCGGCGTGTTGTCGCACACGACGGTAAAGCCGCCGTCCTTGTCGACATCGACCGTCACCTGATCGCCCTCGCGCACCGTGCCGTCGATGATGGCCGCCGCGATGGCGTCCACGACCTCGCGCTGGACCAGGCGCTTGAGCGGACGAGCGCCAAAGACCGGGTCCAGGCCGCCCACGGCGAGCATCTGCTTGGCCGCCGGGGTGATGGCAAGCGTCATGCGCTCCTTGGCCAGGCGTGCGCGGACGTCGGCAAGCTGGATGTCAACGATCTTCTCGATCTGCGCCATGCCGAGCGGATGGAACACCACGATATCGTCGATACGGTTGAGGAACTCGGGGCGGAAGGTCTGAGCCATGGCAGCGTCGACCTGATGGCGCATTTCCTCCTCGTCCTTACCGGACAGGTCGGCGATGGCCTTGGAGCCCACGTTACTCGTCATGATGATGATCGTGTTCTTGAAGGACACCTGACGACCCTGGCCATCGGTCAGACGACCGTCGTCAAGCACCTGCAGCAGCACGTTAAAGACATCCGGGTGAGCCTTCTCCATCTCGTCGAGCAAGATCACGGAGTACGGGCGACGGCGCACGGCCTCGGTGAGCTGACCGCCCTCGTCGTAGCCCACGTATCCCGGGGGCGCACCGATCAGACGCTGGACGCTGAACTTCTCCATGTACTCGGACATATCGATACGCACGAGCGCGCGTTCGTCGTCGAACAGGCACTCGGCCAGCGCCTTGGCGAGCTCGGTCTTGCCCACGCCAGTAGGACCGAGGAAGAAGAAGCTGCCGATGGGCTTGTCCGGATCGGAGAGACCCGCACGGCTGCGGCGCACGGCCGCGGCGACGGCGGAGACGGCCTCGTCCTGGCCGATAACGCGCTTGTGCAGCTCACCCTCCAGACCCTTAAGCTTGTCGAGCTCACCCTGCATCATCTTGGAGACGGGCACGCCGGTCCAGGCGCTCACGACCTCGGCAATCTCGTCGGAGGTCACCTGCTCGTTGAGGCCTTCGCCATTCTGCTCCTTCTGCGCCTCGAGCGCGGCCTCGGACTCCTGAATCTGCTGCTGTAGACCAGGAATCACAGCGTAGCGCAGCTCGGACGCACGGCCCAGATCGCCGTTGCGCGTCGCGCGTTCCTCCTCGCTCTTGGCCTCGTCGAGCTGGCCCTTGAGCTCCTGCACATGGTCGATGGCGTTCTTTTGGTTGAGCCAGCCGGCCTTTTGCACGTTGAGCTTTTCTTGGACCTCGGCGATCTCCTGGCGCAGGGCCTCCAGACGCTCCTTGGAGGCGTCATCGGTCTCCTTCATGAGCGCCTGCTCCTCGATCTGCAGCTGGGTGAGCTGACGCGTGGTGGCGTCGATCTCGACCGGCATGCTGTCGAGCTCCATGCGCAGGCGGCTTGCGGCCTCATCGACCAGGTCGATGGCCTTGTCGGGCAGGAAGCGGTCGGTGATGTAGCGATCGGAGAGGTCGGCGGCCGCCACGAGCGCGCTATCGGTGATGTGCACGCCGTGGAAAATCTCGTACTTCTCCTTGAGGCCACGCAGGATCGAGATGGTGTCCTCGACGGTGGGCTCGCTGACCAGAACGGTCTGGAAGCGACGCGCGAGCGCCGCGTCCTTCTCGATGTACTTGCGGTACTCGTCGAGCGTGGTCGCGCCGATCGCATGCAGGTCGCCACGGGCGAGCGCCGGCTTCAGGATGTTGCCGGCGTCCATGGAGCCCTCGGTGGCACCCGCGCCCACGATGGTGTGGAGCTCGTCGATGAACAGGATGACCTTGCCCTCGGACTTCTGCACCTCCTTGAGCACGGCCTTCAAGCGGTCCTCGAACTCGCCGCGGTACTTGGCGCCGGCGACCAGCGCGCTCATGTCGAGCTCGATGAGGTCGCGGTCGCGCAGGGTGCTCGGCACGTCGCCGGCCACGATACGCTGGGCGATGCCCTCAACGATGGCCGTCTTGCCGACGCCCGGTTCGCCGATGAGCACGGGATTGTTCTTGGTGCGGCGGGACAGGACCTGGATGGTGCGGCGGATCTCGTCGGTACGGCCGATGACCGGGTCGAGCTTGCCGGCGCGGGCAAGGTCGCAGATGTTGCGGCCGTACTGCTCCAGTGCCTCAAACTGCGTCTTGTCCTCAGCAGACGTCACGCGATCATCGCCGCGCAGCTCCTCGTAGACCTGCTCGATGCGTTCCTTGGTAACGCCGGCGTCGCGCAGCACGCGGCCCGCCTCGCCCTTGTCCTCGGCAAGTGCCATCAGCAGATGCTCGGTCACCACAAAGCTGTCGCCCATCTTGGTGGCCTTCTTCTCGGCCTTCTCGATGACGCGGACGAGCTCGTTAGAAAGGCCCATCTGTTGGCCTTCGCCCGAAACCTTGGGCGCACGGTCGATGGCATCCTGCGTGGAGCGCGCGAGCTGGGCGGGATCGGCGCCAATGCGCTCGATGATCACGGAGATGTTGCGCTCGCCGGCACCGAGCAGGGCAGACAGCAGGTGAATCGGCTCCACCGCGCCGGCCTGCGCGTCGGCAGCCGTGCTCATGGCGGTCTGCAGCGCCTCGCGCGACGTCATTGCTAGCTTATCGATTCTCATGGAATCACCTCTCTTGGGGCGGCCGCCCTACGGGGCGGCTTCACGTTGTTCGAGAAGTATTGTTGCCAGCTTTGCGCGTTCTTATACATAAATCTAAGTCTCTATATATAAGATTTTCTGAGTGATTGAAGGATAGGGGGCAGCGA
>CABSMB010000224.1 GCA_902478705.1 uncultured Collinsella sp.
GTTGGGGCCAGGCCCGATTTTGTCTCTTGACAATGTCCTGCTCATATTAAAAGGACCGTCCCCAAGTGCCGACTCCGCAAGAGTGTCCCCCGCGGCTAGTCGTTTAAGAACGTCCCCAATGACTAAACGCCGCTTGCGACAGCAATCGCAAGCGGCGTTCTTAATTTCTTTACTCGTCCTTGGGCTCGGGGTGTTTGCAGACCACACTCATGTAGATCATGCCGATTACGGCAGCGGTGACCGAACCAGCAAGGATGGCGGCCTTGGCAGCCAGAACCTCGAACTGAGCCGTCGGGAAGGCGAGGCCGCTGATGAGAATCGACATGGTAAAGCCGATACCGCCCAGAATGCCCACACCGGCAATCATGTGCCAGTTAACGTTGTGCGGCAGCTCGCAGGCCTTGAGCTTGACCAGCGCGAACGTCATGCCAAAGATGCCGATCGGCTTGCCCAGCAGCATGCCAAAGTACACGCCGAGCGTCACCGGATCGGTCAGCAGCGTGCTCATGTCCACGCCCACCAGGCGAACCTGCGCGTTGACGAACGCAAAGATCGGCAGGATCACAAAGTTGACCGGCGTGGAGATCAGGCGCTCCATACGGATGAGCGGCGGGGTCACGCGGTGCATGACGCGCTCGACCTTGGTGGTCGAGACGGTAAAGTCGTGCTGGCCCAGGATATGCGCCTCGTCGTCGTAGCGGTCGTCGAGCAGCGGCAGGCATTCGCCCAGCCAATCGGTGAGGCTGTCGAGCTTGACGCCGCACTTAGCCGGGATGGTAAAGGCCAGGATGACGCCGGCGAGCGTAGCATGCACGCCGCTCTTGAACATACAGAACCACAGCAGCAGGCCCAGCACCGAATACGGGGCAAGACGATAGTGCTGCGTCTTGTTGAGCCACACGAGTGCGCAGGTCACAACCGCGGCGGCGCCCAACCAAAACGGATTGGGGCTCTGACCGTAGAAGATTGCGATGGCGGCGATGGAGATGAGGTCGTCGGCGATGGCGAGCGTCGAGAAGAACACGCGCACGCCGTTGGGCACGCGATTGCCCAAAAGCGACAGCACGCCCAGTGCAAAGGCGATATCGGTTGCCATGGGGATGGCCCAGCCGTTGCGGGCGCCGGCATGGTTAAAGATCAGGTAGATGCACGCGGGAACGACGACGCCACCCACGGCGGCCAGCATGGGGAGCATGGCCTGGCGCGGGTTCTTGAGCTCGCCAACCGTCATCTCGTACTTAAGCTCGATGCCCACCAGCAAAAAGAAAATCGCCATGAGGAAGTCGTTGACGAATAGCTCGACGGTGAGGCCGGCCGTAAGGTTGCCCAGACCCACGTACAGCGGGGTCTCCAAAAAGTGATGGATGGCCTCGTAGGCATCGGTGTTGGCGCAGATAACGGCGGCGATGGCGGCAAACACCATGACGGCGGCCGAAATCGTGCCGTTCTCGGCAATGCGCTCCCAAATGTCGTGACGTTCAAAACGCTTACGCTCGCGGACGTTGAACAGCTGCTCGGGTGCTGCCATGGGCGGCTCCTTTCACGGGAAGGCTCCCGTCTTAAAAAAGCACGGCCCGCCCAAGTGGCGGCGCCGCGCTCTAACGTATTACGCTTGCATCTAGCCTACCCTGCGCGACAAGCGCGCAAACTCGGCCGAAAAGCGGAACCACAGGTTGAACATTATTTGCTCAACGGCACGGGCGCGCCTGGTCAAGAGACAACGCGGCGCGTGCACAAAAAACGACCGGAGCGCGGAGCGTCCGCGATCCGGTCGTCGGTGTTAGGTCAAAAGAACCTAGCAGGCGGCCATGATGGGGGCAGCGACCTGCTTCTTACGGGAGAGGACGCCCGGCATCCAAACGCCGTCGTGCTCGTCGGCAATGCCCAGGCCCTTCTGAGCAGCCTCGGTCTCGCCCTCGAGCAGGACCTGCGAGCCCTCCTCCATGATGTCGGTGATGCACAGGACGATGCCGTCGGCACCTTTCTCGGCGGCGTAAGCGCGCATGGCCTCGCGGATCTCGTCGATCATGCCGAGCGCGCGGGTCTTGTCGACGGTCTCGTACTGGCCGATGAGCAGCTTCTTGCCTGCGGGCTCGAACATCTTGATGTCGTTGCCAACCATCTCGGCTGCGGTGAAGGAGCCGGACGGACGGGTGAGGAAGACCTCCATGCCAAACTTGACCGGGTCGACGCCCACCTGCTCGCCGAGCTTGGCGGCGACGGCGCGGTCGACATCGGTGGTGGTGGGGCTCTTGAGCATGAGCGTGTCGGTCATCATGGCCGAGAGCAGCAGCTTGGCCTGGACGTCGGAAAGCTCAACGCCGAGCACGCCGGCGAGCTTGGTGACGATGGTGCAGCTGGAGCCCCAGGGCAGGCAGATGTAGTGCAGCGGGCCGGCGGTCTCGAAGTCGCCGATACGGTGATGATCGACAACGCCAAAGACCGTGGCGTCCTTAAGGCCGGCGACGGACTGGGCGGACTCGTTGTGGTCGGTAAGGACGACGAGCTGACCGGCCTCGACGGACTCGATCACGCGGGGCTCGGCGATACCGGCGTCGGCGAGCAGCTTGGCGGACTCGGCCGGAAGCTGGCCAAGGGCGCAGGCCTCGTAGGTGTTGCCGGCATACTCAACCTGGTTGAGCAGCTGGGACAGGACGACGGCGCTCATGATGGCGTCGTTATCGGGGTTCTGGTGACCAAAGACAAGAACGTTTGCCATGGATATCCTCCACTTGATATGTGTACTTGGACGTAGCTATGGTAGCACGCTGGCGCCGAGCCTTCGCAGACAGAAGGGCCGCGGCACAATTTGGGGCAGGCACGGGGGCCAAGTCTGTCACCTTTGCACCATGTTGGTGCAAAGTAACCTGACCCCCTTGCACCAGCTATTTGCCGGCGGCGCGCAGGGCTACGTAGGCGGCACCGATGATGCCGGCGTCATTGCCGAGCGAGGCGACCTCGATGGGCGTCTCGCGCGAGGCAGAAAGCGCGTACTGCTTAAAGTGCTCGCGAACCTTGTCGAGGTAGACATCGGCCGAGGCGGAGGCGCCGCCGCCGATCAGGAACATCTCGGGGTCGACCACGTTGGCGATGAGCGCC
>CABSMB010000225.1 GCA_902478705.1 uncultured Collinsella sp.
ACCGCGAAGTCGCCGGAGGCCCCAAGCCGTAGCAACGAGATGCGGTTCCGACCCGCGGATATTAGAGTGCCGAACGTGCGTCGAGCAGACACGCCCTCAAGCGGCGCCGCCACCGGGTGAAGATAGCCGGGCCCTGCCGTCCGCGGTAGCTCCGCGGACGGCAGGGCCATTTTGCCGCTTGACAATGTTCAACTAATATTAAAAGGAGCGCCCCAAGTGCCGTGTCCGCGCGACAAGAGCGTCCCTTTTGACTAGTCGTTTAAGAACGTCCCAATGATTAGACGACTACCTCTACAGTTCCAACTCGTTGAGCCTTAAGATCGCAACAATATAGATCTTGAGCGCTTGCTTGAGCTGTTCCTCGTTGGCACACTCGTTGGGGCCGTGCATCTGGCCGCCCCATGCGGGCAACTCCAGGCCGGTCTCCTCGGGGCCAAATGACACGGCGCGGGCAAAGTTGCGCGCATACGTGCCGCCGCCCATGGCAAAAGGCTCGGCATGCTTACCCGTAAACTCGTTATAGGTATCAATCAGCGCTTTCACGGCCGGATCGTCGGCAGAGACCGAGAACGGCACCTTGGTACGACCCACGCGATACGTCACACCAAAGCGGCCCACGAGCGGCTCGAGCTGCTCGCAGATGGTATCGGCACTGGTGCTATCGAGGAAACGCACGTCGATGACCTGCTCAATGTGGCCATCCGCCACGCGGATGACGCCGGGGTTGCAGGTGAGCGGGCCAAACGCGGGGCTCATCGCGTCGATACCTAGGCCGCGGCCATAGGCGTCCGCATGCACAAAGGCCAGAAACTTGACAAACTCGTGCTCTGCAGGCGTCAGCAGGCGCTCGTCGCGCGCATCAAACGCGTCCTCGGCCTCGCGCAGGTACGTCACGATCAGGCCGACGGCGTTGATCGTCCCCTCGGGCATCGAAGCATGGCCACCGATGCCGTGCGCAAAAATCTGGGCATGGCCGTTCTCGAGCGCCGTAATCTCCAGGCGCTCGGCGTTCTCAACGGGTGCCGGCAGTTCATCGGCGGCAATCGCAAGCTCGCAGATAGACTGCGACGGAATGGCGTTGCTCGCCTCGGCGCCGCTCCACGACACAATGCGCCCGCCATCGATCCTAGAGCTCACAAACGTCGCCCCAAACTGGCCCTTCTCGGCATTGCAGACCGGGAACTCGGCATCGGGCGTAAACAGAAAGTCGGGGTCTGCGTAGTTCTCCAGATAATGGTGAACGTCGGACATGCCCACTTCCTCATCGCAGCCCAGCAGCGCGCGGAAGGTGTAGCGCGGGGTAATGCCGTGCTTGAGCAGATAGGCGCCGGCGTAGAGCGACAGCACGGCCGGACCTTTGTCGTCGATCACGCCGCGGCCGAGCAGCCAGCCCTCGCGACGCTCCATCGCAAACGGGTCGGTGTTCCAACCGGGGCCGGCGGGCACCACGTCCACATGGCAGATAGTCGCGAGCTGCTTATCGCCGCGGCCCGGAATATCGGCGATTCCCACAAAGCCCTCGTCATCGCTCGTCTGGTAGCCGAGCTTCTGCGCGATGCCGAGCGCGCAATCGAGCGCGTCACGGACCGGGCGGCCAAACGGCGCGCCGGGCTCCGCATCGGCAGCAACGGCCACGGACGGATAGTTCACCAGCTGCTCGATATCGGCGACGACATCTTCCCAGACCTCGTCGACGTACTCAGCAACGCTCTGCTCCACCTGATTCATGGACGACCTCCTTACCAATGAGCGGCGAGCGTGCCCGCCCCTCACATCACATACTTATATTGCGAAAAGTTTAGCAAGCTCGGCCACCGAGTGCACCACCGCATCGGCGCCCGCGGCCTCGTGCTCCCCCGGCGCCGCCGCGCCCGAATAGATGCCGATGCACGGCACGCCCATCACGTGCGCACCCTCGACGTCGTTAAAACGGTCGCCAATCATCACGGCCTCGTCCGCGGTCGCGCCCAGGGCCGCCAGCGCATCGCGGACCGAATCCGCTTTGGTCTCGCGCCCCTGCGTCGGATTCATGCCAACCACGGCTTCGAACTGGCAAAGCCCCAGCTCATGCACCATATCGATGCACTTTGCCTCCATGCGAGACGTCGCGACCGCCATGCGATGCCCCTGCGCGGCCAACCCATCCAACAGCTCGGGGATCCCATCGAACACGGGGTACTCCCCCGGTCCCAGCTCATCAAAAAAGGCGCGGTACTCGTCGGCCACCACGAGCGATTCCTCGCGCGTAAAGCCATAAAAGTCGTGAAAGCTCTTCCACAGGGGCGGCCCGATCATGCGGCGCAGGTCACCCATCTGCGCCTCCGAAAACCCGCGCGCGGCCAACGTTTTGCGCGTCGAGGTCATCACCGCCCGACCCGTATCGGCCACCGTGCCATCGAAATCAAATAGCACGACCGGCCGCCTGCATATCTCTAGTGCCTCCATCGGCATCCCTCTTCCCCAGTTGATGATTTCCACACTTACACTTCAAACTGTTGACTATTCAACAATTGAACCTAGCAATGTGGAACGACTCCACTATACTTGTCGCACTTTGCTCTCAGAAGGCGGCGCGCAAACGCCCCAACGAAAGGTGCAATTATGTCTTTTGCCATCATAACCGACTCCACGTCGGACATCTCCCCCGCCCGCGCCCAAGAGCTCGGCATTTACGTGATTCCGCTGCATGTGATTATCGAAGGTGAGGACCTGCTCGACCAGGTGCAAATTACCGCCCAGGAGTACGTCGCGCGCATGGCCGGCTCCGAGCAACTGCCGCACACCTCGCAGCCGAGCGCAGGCGAGTTCAAGACACTCTTTGACCGCGTGCTCGCCGACGGCCACGACAGCGCCATCTTTATCTCGCTATGCAGCGAGTGGTCTGCCTGCTACGCCAACGCGTGCCAGGTGGCCGATACCCACGAGCTCGACGTGCGTTGCATCGATTCGCGCACCGGCTCGGGTGCCGAGGGCCTGCTGGTGGAGTATGCGCTCGCCATGCGCGAGGACGGCCGCAGCCTGGACGAGACCGAGGCGCAGATCCGCGCGACGCTGCCCGACGCCCGCCTGCTGCTGATTCCCCGCACGCTCGAGA
>CABSMB010000226.1 GCA_902478705.1 uncultured Collinsella sp.
GCCTGTTGAGTTGATCGACGACTTGCGCGAGTGGCATTTGGGTTCGCTGGAGGGCACATCAAACCGTGAGATGCCTCCGCAGCCCTGGGGCGATTATCCGGTTGCGTTTGGTGGCGAGTCGGAAGGTGAGCTTCGCGAGCGCATGGTCGCAGCGCTGTCCCGCATTATGGCGCGACCCCAGCACGACTGCGTGTTGGCGGTCTCCCACGGCTCTGCCTGCCAGGAGTTTCTTGAGTCCGTGGCCGGCGGGGGAGAGCAGCCCGACAACGGCGCCGTGCTTCATTTTGGCTATTGCGACGGGGCGTTTTCGCTCTTGGATTGGTAACAAACGAAAGGACCCCCTATGAATAAAGACCTGTATCTGGTTCGTCATGGACAGACGATATCTAACCTTAAGCGCATCATTCAGGGCTGGAGCGACTCTCCGCTTACGCAGCTGGGGTGTGACCAGGCGGCGCGCGCCGGCATGTTCTTGCGTGCGCGCGGCATTGAGCCGGACCATGCCTACACCTCCACACTTCATCGCACCGAGCAGACCATCGCCAACTTGTGGCCGGGCCTGGCGTACGAGCGCCTGGACGGCTTGCGTGAGTGGTTCTTTGGCGACTTTGAGGCCGAGCGCGTGATGCTCATGCCCGAGCGTCCGTGGCGCGACTTCTATTGCCAGTTTGGCGGCGAGGGGCAGATGCAGGTGCGCGAGCGCATGGTGGCGACGCTGACCGAGCTTATGCAGCGCTCAGACCATACATGCGTGCTCGCGGTAAGTCACGGCTCGGCCATCAAGGAGTTCATGGACCACGTGAAGGGCGCGGCGGCAGACGAGCGCGACCGTGTGCCGGGCAACTGCTCCGTGTTGCACTTTACGTTTGACGATGCGACGGATGCGTTTGAGTTGGTTGAGATCTTTGCGCAGGAAGACTACGCGCGCGAGTTGGGGCTAGAGCCGCTCGTAGCGGCAGCAGGCCCGCAGCGCGGGTAACGCGGGCGGAGCGGCGCGTATAGCCGGTTTAGCTGCATGATATGAAAAAGGGCGCGGATGCATGCGTTGGCATTGCGTCCCCGCCCCTTGTTTGTTGAGCTGCTGAGTCTTTGCGCCGGGCGGTTGGGCCTTGTTAAAACCGTGCGATCTGGTGGGTGAGTAGGCCCGTTGGGACCTGCGGCGCGGCGCCGCTGACCTGAGCGGCGGGGAAGAGCACGGCCACGGTAAAATTGAACGGCTCCTTGCCCGTGTACGTTCCGGCGGCACGGGCCTCATCGGCCAGGAGCTGCGCCGCTCCCGCCAGCGCGGCGGCGTAGGCAGGGTCGTCGGCCAGCGTCGGCTCCGGCGCCTGGTCGAGCATGGCGCGGATGGCTCCGACGGCGTCCTCGCGCTTGACCTCCCACACGCGGTGCGTAATGCCCGCGGGGTCGGTGACGGCGTAGAGCGACGCGCCCTCTTTGGCGGCGCCCAGGATGATATCCATGACGGGCGAGGCTTCGTAGGCGAGCGACACGGGGCGAGGCTGAACTTTGAGCTCGGCGATCGCGCGCGCAGCGGCGGTCACGTCGGCGCTGGTATCGCCCTCGCCGCCTGCTAGCATGCCAATCGGGCAAATCGCCACGACGCCCGTCACGCGCCCCGGCTCGCCCGAGCATTCGTACACGTAATACGCCGCGCCCGGATCCTTGAGCATCAGACCATCGGCAATGGCGCCGCTCAGGGCGTCGTTGCCGCTCAGGATGCCACCCATCTGCGGTAGCGCCTCGAGCACACGGTCCTGAGCCGGACGGATGCAGGGAAACGGAAGTGCTTTCATGGGCGGTCCTAACGTGTGGGTCGTTTTGTTCGCGGCTTATTATGCACCAACTTGGCCGCTCGCGTCCCAGAGCGCGTTATCGGCGAGCGCGACCAGCACCTGCTGGCTGCGAACGATATCGGCGTGAGGCACGTACTCGTTGGGCTTGTGCGCGAGCGCGAGTGACCCGGGGCCGTAGCTCATGCAGTTGCGGTTGCCCGTCTTGCCCACGATGACGGCGGTGTCGGTGTAACCGGTAAAGAAGCCGACAGCCGTGTTCGCGCCCGTCACGTCGTCTGCCGCATGCTTGAGTGCCGCCAGAAGGGGAGAGCCCGGGTCGCGCTCGATGGCGGGGCGATCGCCCGTCACGGTGTAGCTGCCGTGGCAACCGGGAACGGCGGCTTCCGCTGCGGCAATGGCCTGTTCCACCATGCGGGTCGCGGCGGCCGTGTCGGTCGGCGGCGTCAGACGCATATCGACCCAGACCTTGGCGTGGTCGGGTACCACGTAGGGGCGATACCCGCCCTCGATCTGGCCAAACGTGATAGTCGAAGGCCCCAGCTCATCATGCAGGGGCAGTTCCGCGAACGCGTGACGAAGCGAGCACACGACCTCAGCCATGGCGGCAACGGCATCCGCGCCCTTCCATGGCTGGCTTGCGTGCGCTGTCACGCCGGTCATCTCGATCTCGAACCACGTGCGCCCCTTGTGCGCCACCTGAATCTGTCCGTCGGTGGGCTCGGTGTCCAGTACCCATTCGCGCGAGCCAACCCATCCGGCATCGATGGTGGTCTCGGAGCCGCGCATAAAGTCTTCCTCATCGACCGAGCAGATGAGCGAAAAGCCGCGGCGGGGCAGCGCGCCATCCGCCGCCACGCGCTCGAACGTATGGACCAGTGCGGCAATGGCGCAGGCCAGACCGCCCTTCATGTCGCAGGCACCGCGGCCATAGAGCTTGTCATCGCGCGCAATCGCCCCGAGCGGCGGGATGTCCGCATCCCAGCCGTCGCCCAAGGTGACGGTATCCATGTGGCAGATGAAGACGAGTCGCGGCTCGTCGCTCAGGCCGGGCACGGTGACCATAAGGTTGCGGCGTCCAGGAAGCACCTCGAGCTCCTCAATCTGCACCGCATCCAGCACCGGCCGACCGAGCCCCGTGACCTGCGACTCAATCAACCCTTTGATATACCGCTCAATCTCGTCCTCATACGCACCGGGATCCGAGCTATCGATCCGCACAAGCTCCTGCGCAAGCCGCCAGGCAAAGTCCTCGTCAACCATATGCAACCTCACAATCAGTTTGCTTTCCTAACCGAT
>CABSMB010000227.1 GCA_902478705.1 uncultured Collinsella sp.
CCGCCGTAGGTGTCGACGATGATCTTGCGGCCGGTGAGGCCCGTGTCGCCCATGGGGCCGCCCACGACAAAGCGACCGGTGGGGTTCACATAGATGTCGGCGTTGTCCCACGGCATGTTCTCGGCAGCCATGACGGGGGTGATGACGTGCTCGATGAGGTCGTCCTTGATCTTGCCCATGTCCTCGATCTCGGCGGCGTGCTGCGTGGAGATGACAATGGTCGTGACTTCGACGGGCTTGCCGTCCTCGTAGCGCACCGTGACCTGGGTCTTGCCGTCGGGGCGCAGGTAGGGCAGGGTGCCGTTGTGGCGCACGTCGGCCAGGCGCTCGGCCAGGCGGCTCGCCAGGTAGTGCGGCATGGGCATGAGGGTCTTGGTCTCGTTGGAGGCATAGCCAAACATCATGCCCTGGTCGCCGGCGCCGATCAGGTCGATCGGGTCGGTGGTGGCGCCGGTCTGGGTCTCGAAGGACTCGTCGACGCCCTGGGCGATATCGGGCGACTGCTCGTGGATGAGGCTCATAACGCCGCAGGTATCGCAGTCAAAACCGAACTTTGCGCGGTTGTAGCCAATACGGCGGATAACGCCACGGGCAATCTCCTGCACGTCGACGTAGGCCTGGGTACGGATCTCGCCGGCAACGATGACGGTGCCGGTGGTCACGAGGGTCTCGCAGGCGCAGCGGACGTTCTCAACGTTGGCGGGCACGCCGTTGGGCGCAATGTAGCCCTGCTCCTGCAGCTCTATTTCTTTAGCGAGGATTGCGTCGAGGACGGCGTCGCTGATCTGGTCAGCGATCTTATCGGGATGACCTTCGGTCACCGACTCCGACGTAAATACAAAGGACCCGTGTTGGGGTGGGATGGAACGAAGTTCTTCTGACATGATTGTCCTTTCAAAAACGTGTCCCGGCGACCGTTACCATTCCGCCGAGCTCTATATGCAAGGGCACATCATATCGCGTTAATCGAATATTCACACCCTTTCCGCACCTACTCATTGGGGACAGACTTAAATGAGTGGGTCGGTGCCCTTTGTGCGGAGGTCGCTTTGTTGCTTTATACTGATGCGGTTAGACATCCATCCTGCAATCGAGGAGATTTCCATGGCATCAGACGTTCGCGTCCGCTTTGCACCCTCACCGACGGGCAAGCTGCACATCGGCGGCGCCCGCACCGCTATCTATAACTGGGCTTTCGCCCGCGCAAACGGCGGCACGTTCATCCTGCGCATCGACGACACCGACCCCACCCGCTCCACCGACGAGAACACGCAGATCATTCTGCGCGCCATGCGTTGGCTGGGCTTGGACTGGGACGAGGGTCCCGAGGTGGGCGGCGACTATGGCCCCTACGCACAGACCGAGCGCCTGGACCTGTACAAGCAGGCCGCCCAGAAGCTCTGGGACGAGGGCAAGGCCTATCCCTGCTTCTGCACTAAGGAGCAGCTCGACGCCGACCGCAAGGCCGCGCAGGAGCGCAAGGACCCCTTCCAGGGCTATCAGCGCCGTTGCCGCGATCTTGATCCCGAGGAGGCACGCCGCCGTATCGAGGCCGGCGAGTCCTACGTCCTGCGCATCAAGGTGCCCGAGGACCGCGGCGACGTCGTCATCCACGACGCCGTCCACGGCGAGGTGACCTTCGACGCCAAGGAGCTCGACGACTTCGTCATTTTCCGCTCCGATGGCACGCCCACGTACAACTTCGCGACCGTCGTCGACGACGCCATGATGAAGATCACCCACGTCATTCGCGGCGACGACCATCTTTCCAACACCCCGCGCCAGGTCATGGTCTACGAGGCCCTCGGCGCGCCCGTGCCCACGTTCGCCCACATCTCTATGATCCTGGGTGCCGACGGCAAAAAGCTCTCCAAGCGTCACGGCGCCACCTCGGTGGAAGAGTACCGCGACGCCGGTTATCTGCCCGACGCCTTCGTCAACTATCTGGCACTGCTCGGCTGGTCGCTCGACGGCGAGACCACGATCATCCCGCGCGATGTCCTGGCCAGCAAGTTCTCGCTCGACCGCATCTCCAAGAACCCGGCGACCTTCGACCCCAAGAAGCTCGACTGGGTCAATGCTGAGTACATCAACGGTATGTCCGATGCTCAGTTTGCCGACGAGATCATGGTCCCCGAGCTGCACGAGGCGGGTCTCATCGAGGGTAATGTAGAGTACGGCGAGGATTGGATCGATGCGCTCGCTGCCATCGTCAAGCCGCGCACCAAGATGCCGGCCGACGCCGTGACCGTCGCCGCTCCCATCTTCGCTACGGCCGAGACGCTCGAGTATGACGAGAAGTCCGTCAACAAGGGCCTGGCCAAGGAAGGCATGGGCGCCATTCTGGATGCTGCCAAGGCCGCGCTCGTGGGCGTGGACGAGTGGACGGCTGCCAACATCGACGCCGCGCTTGAGCCGCTGCCCGAGCAGATGGACCTCAAGAAGCGCGTGGTATTCCAGGCCGTGCGCGTCGCCGTCTGCGGCAACATGGTGAGCCCCCCGCTGGGCGAGACCATGGCGCTCGTCGGCCGCGACGACTGCCTGGCGCGCATCGACCGCGCCCGCACGATGGCGCTGTAGCAGCTGTGTAAACGCATGTTTCCGAGCCCCGTTCACCCGAGCGGGGCTCTTGTTTCTAAAGACGTATGGGATAGGAGGTGCTGGGGCCATGGCCGAGCAACTGTCGCTGTTTGGGTCGCCGGAACCTAAGGAAGCTCCGAAGTCCGCGGCCCCTGCCGCCGCCCCGGCGCAGCCCGAGCCCGCACCCGAACCTGTCGCCGCCTATGCGAGCGTGGTTCTCGACATCCCGGCCCGTGCGCTGTCCGAGCCGTTTGCCTACGGCATTCCGCAGTTCCTTGTCAACGATGCCCAGATCGGCTCCACCGTCCTAGTCCATTTTGGCAACCGTGCGGCTGCGGGCTACATCGTCGACATCGCGCCCGAGCTTGCCAACCTGCAAGGTAACGATGCTCTCGATCCCGCGCGCATCAAGCCTATCGAGGCTATCCTCAGCAAGCCGCTCTTTACCGCCGAAGCCGCCCGCATTGCGCGTTGGATGAGCCGCGAGTATGTCGCGACGCTTTCCGAGTGT
>CABSMB010000228.1 GCA_902478705.1 uncultured Collinsella sp.
GTGTCACGTACCGGCTGCGGCGCATCGCCCAGCCAAGTTGCTATGTTGCGGTCGCGAGTTGCGGTGTCCATGAGGCTCCTTTACGGCAGATGCTTTGCTGGCATCTATTGTAAGGGCGTCCGGAGGCCTTTACGCTGCGACTGCGCGAGGAGCGGAGATTAGGAGACGTGCTCGGGTGCTCCTGCCATGCGGGTGCGGGCGTTCGTGCGTGCGAAAAGGCGCGGGAGCTCGACGGTCGCCACCATCACGCCGGTCAGGATGAGCGCGGCGCCAAAGAAGGCGATGGGGCTCAGGACCTCGCCAACCAGGAAGAACGAGAAGACGGCGGAGCAAACCGGCTCGAGCGAGAAGGCAAAGCCGGTGGTCTCGGCGGGCACGTAAGGCTGCACGAGCGTCTGCGTGATGAAGCCGTAGGCCGAGCAGATGAGTGCGAGTGCGACGACAACCACGATCTCGCTCGGGGTGCTGGGAAGCGTAAAGCCGCCAAAAGCGCATGCGGCGATGCCCGAGAACAGACCGGCAAAGCCCAACTGCCAAACGCCCAGGCCCAGGGGGTCGACTTCCTCGACAAAGTGCTTGGCGACGATGATATGGCCGGCATAGACAAAGGCGGAGAGCAGCATGATGAGCGCGCCGGGGTTAAGGCTGGTAAAGTCGGCACCCGAGAGCAGCAACATGCCGCAGGTGACGATGGCGGTGCCGACGAGTACCTTGCGCTCCGGAGCGCGACGCAGCAGGGCGGCGTTGGCAAACGGCACGATCACGACCGTCAGGCTCTGCAAAAAGCCGGCAGTGGAGGCAGACGTGAGGCTGGAGCCCAGGCACATGCAGGTGAGCTCGGTTGCCATGATGGCGCCGATAATGGCGGCGCGGACCATCAGGTCACGGTTGATGCGGAACGCGTGCTTGTGGAAGAGCAGCAGGCAAGCTGCAAAGGCGATGAGACAGCGAAGCGCAACGATGCTCGTGGCGTTCATGCTGTCCATGCCGATCTTCATGAGGGGATACGAAAAGCCCCATGCGACGGGAACGGAAAATGAGAGCGCGATTGCTTTTTTGCGATCCATGGGACTCCTTTTGTTACAGAACGGTTTCGCAAAAAGGATTCTGCGCCCAGATATGGATGTAGTAAAGCGAATGTATCTTCAGTATGATTAAGCAAAGCTAAAGTAGGTGCGAAAAGCGCTGGCAAAACGTTTTATGGCTCGTCGATGTGGAGGCACAATGGCATCGCGGTATCAGATTGTTTGTATGGTGGTCGATCGCGGCAGCCTCAAGAGCGCGGCCGACGAGCTGGGCTATACGCAAAGCGCGGTGAGCCAGGCGGTCAAGGCGCTCGAGCGCGAGCTGGGTACCACGCTCATCGAGCGCGGCAAGCAGGGTGTTTCGCTTACGCGCGACGGCAAGCAGTACCTGCCGTATCTGCGCCAAATCGTAACGGCCGAGGCCGAGCTTGAGGGCAAGCGTCAGGAGCTGCTGGGCCTGTCTTCGACCGATATCCGTATTGCGACGTTTACCAACGTGAGCCGAACCGTGCTGCCGCGCGTGATCCGCGACTTTGGAACGTTGCATCCGGGTGTGCACTTTACCCTCAAGCAGGGTGATTACACGCGCAACGCCCAGTGGGTGCATGATGGCGTTGTTGATTTTTGCTTTACGGCGCGCGGCTTTACCGCCGGGCTCAAGAAGCGCGTGGTCTATCACGACGAGCTCGTGGCGCTGCTGCCGGCGACGCATCCGCTGACGGCAAAGGAGAAGGTGACGCTTGCCGATCTGGCGTCCGAGCCGTTTGTGCTGCTGGATGAGGGTGAGCAGAGCCTGGTGCTCGACGCGTTTGCCGCGCACGGGCTGTCGCCGCATGTGACGAGCGAGGTCACCGACGACTACACCATTATGGCGATGGTGGAGGAGGGCCTAGGCGTGAGCATGCTCTACCGCCGTACCGTCGAGGGCATGCGGGCCGATATTCGCGTGCGTCCCATCGTGCATGCCCCCTCGCGCGACGTGGTGGCGGCCTGGCGCAGCTGGGACACCATGCCCATTGCCACCAGGCGATTTATCGACTACATGAGCTCGCATATCGTCAATTAGCGATAGCGTGGTGCTCGGGGTTTCGCCTAACGCGCCCCTGCCTTGGCCTGGGCCAAGCGGTAGGTGCGCGCCGGGTGACAGAGCAGCACGGCTACGACCATAAAGAACGCGGTAGTGCCCAGGCTGATGGGGTAGACCATCATGATGTTCGCGAACGTGCGGAAGTGCGGGAAGACGCAGAACACCCAGTAGAAGCGGATGCCGCAGACGCAGATCATGGTGATGAGGGCGGGCAAGAGCGAGATGCCAAAGCCACGTAGGTAACCGGACATGTTTTCGTAGAACATGCTAAAGGCGTACGCGGGGAAGATCGAGCATACGCGAATATAGCCAATTGAGACGATATTGGGGTCGCTGTTAAAGAGCGACAGGATCTCGCGCCCCAAGCCGACGATGAGAACGATGGTAGTGAGCGCGACAATGCCGCCTTCGACCAGGCAGACCTTGAGCGTCTTGGTGCAGCGGTCGATCTGGCGCGCGCCGTGGTTCTGTCCCACAAAGGTGGTGCAAGCCTGGCTAAAGCTGTTGAGCAGGTTGTAGCAAACGTACTCCAGGCTCATGGCCGCGCTGGAGGCAGCCATGACCTCGGTGCCCAGGCTGTTGATGGCGGACTGGATGATGATGTTGGCGACGGCAAAGACAGCGCTTTGGACGCCGGCGGGCAGGCCGATCTTGACGATGCGCTTAAGGGCGACGGGGTCGATAGCAAGGTCGCGCGGATTGACGCGGACGACGGAATCGGTCTTGAGCAGGCGGATAAAGAGCGTGACGGCACTCGTCGTATAGGCGATGGCCGTGGCGATGGCCACGCCTGCCACGCCCCAGTGGAGCACGGGGACAAAGATGAGGTCCAAGCCAATATTGAGGACGGTGGACACGGCAAGCGCCTGGAGCGGCATGCGGGTGATGCCGACGGAGCGGAAGATGGCGGCTTCGAAGTTGTAGAGCAGAATCGAAGGCATGCTCAGCAA
>CABSMB010000229.1 GCA_902478705.1 uncultured Collinsella sp.
CTTGCATCTTCATCAACCAGCTGCGCGAGAAGATCGGCGTCATGTTCGGCAACCCCGAGACTACGACGGGCGGCCGCGCCCTCAAGTTCTTCTCGTCGGTGCGCATCGATATTCGCCGCATCGACAGCATCAAGCTCAAGGACGAGGTCATCGGCAATCGTGTGCGCGCCAAGGTCGTTAAGAACAAGGTGGCCGCTCCGTTCCGCTCGGCCGAGTTCGACATCATGTACGGCACGGGCATCTCTAAGGAGGGCTCGATTCTGGACATGGCCGTCGAGTGCGGTATCTGCAAAAAGATGGGCTCTTGGTTTGCTTACGGTGAGGACAAGCTCGGTAACGGTCGCGAGGCCGCTAAGGCCTTCCTGCGCGAACACCCCGATTGTGCTGATGAGATCGAGCATAAGGTTCGCCTCGCCTGCGGCCTTGAATTCGATGACGATGCTCCGTCTGAGGTCGAGCTGACCAATCAGCCCGATACTGAGGAGTTCGATGAGCTTTACGCCATTGATGGCTCCGCGATGCTCGATGATGACGACGAGTAGCGGATGCCCTCATGTCGTATATGGTGACCGAGGCCACGGTCGTCTTTCCCGATAAGAAGGCGGCCTCCTCGTTCTCGAGTGGGTATGCATCAAAAAAGCCTTGTGCACAAATCGACTGTGAGCTCGAGAGCGGTTTTGAACGATCCATCTGGATTCCTGTTCGTGTCGCGCGCCTGTTCCTTAAAAATCGCCCCGATCTTCCCTGCGATTGGGATGAGTTTCGCGAGGCTGTGCAGCTCATTGAGCTTAAATGCGCGCTTACCATGGTGACTGAGATGCTGTCGCGCCGCGACCATGCCACGGGTGAGGTCCGTGACAAGTTGTCTCGCTATGGTTTTCGCGCGGACGCGATTGAATTCGCCGTTGAGCGTGCCACTGAGTATCGTTTTTTAGATGAGAACCGCTTTTGTTCGTACTTTATCGAGGAACGCAAACGACGCGGCTGGGGACAGCGCAAGATTGAGACCGAGCTCAAGCGCCGCCATGTCGTACTCGATGATATCCCCGGCTATCCCGAGAATTATTTTGCCGCGGATGACGACTTGGCTCGCGCATCGGCTTTACTCGCGAAGCGTCGCGTTCCCGAGACACGTGGATTCGAAAAGCTCGTCCGTTTTTTGATGGGCAAGGGCTTTTCGTACCACATCGCCGCCGATGCCGTTAAGGCGCGTCTCGATGCCGAGCGTGAGGAATGTGCAGTTTAGACACATGTGTTTTGCGTACCTGCCGTTCACCGTTTTTTAGCCGCCGTGCTGGGTCCATTTATTTGACAGTTGTTGCGGTTCAACGTACGATAAACACTGTCATTTGCTTTGTGATATGTGCTCATCTTTGATGAGTTTGTTTATATGTTTATCTGTATCCGACCCGCATAAGCTGCGCCCATATTACTCAAATGTCGCGAGCCGTTCGTAAGGACGGTTCGCTTTGTTGTGTAACGAATCCATAAAAAGGAGTGAGCATGCCTATCATCGCAGCGCTCGTTGGCATTGTTTTGGGTGCCATCGCCGCCATTGCCTACATGCGCACCGCCAAGCAGGGTAGTCTTCACGAGGCCGACGAAAAGATCCAGTCGGCACACGCACAGGCTGAGTCCCTCATCGGTGATGCAAAGCGTCAGGCCGAGACCCTCAAAAAAGAGGCTCTGCTTGAGGCCAAGGAAGAAATCATCAAGAATAAGCAGGCTGCCGAGGCCGAGGACAAGCAGCGTAAGAGCGAGATTCGTACGCTCGAGAACCGTGTGATGCAGCGCGAGGAGTCCCTCGATCGCCGCAACGATGCCCTCGACAAGCGTGAGCACCAGCTGTCCAGCCAGGCTGGCCAGGTCGAGAAGCGCTCCCGTGAGCTTGAGGAGCTTTGCGCCAAGCAGACCTCGGAGCTCGAGCGCATCGCCGACCTGACCCGCGAGGATGCTCACAAGGAACTCCTCGACAAGGTTCGTGGTGAGGTTACCCACGAGGCCGCTACGATCATCCGTGAGTCCGAGCAGCAGGTTCGCGCCGAGTGCCACAAGACCGCCCAGGAGATCTTGTCCCTGGCGATTCAGCGCTGTGCCGCCGATCACACCGCCGAGGTCACCGTTACCTCCGTGCATATTCCGTCTGACGACCTGAAGGGTCGCATCATCGGCCGCGAGGGTCGCAACATCCGCACCTTCGAGCAGGTTTCCGGCGTCAACCTCGTGATCGATGATACGCCCGAGACCGTCGTGCTTTCGAGCTTCGATCCGGTCCGTCGCGAGACCGCCCGCGTCGCCCTCGAGAACCTTATTGCTGACGGCCGCATTCACCCCGCCCGCATCCAGGAGATGTATCACAAGGCCGCCGACTTGGTTCAGCAGCGCGTGCGCGAGGCTGGCGAACAGGCTGCCTTCGATACCGGTATCCACGATCTGCATCCCGAGATCGTTAAGACCCTGGGTGCTCTTCGCTACCGCACCTCGTTTGGTCAGAACGTGCTCCAGCACTCCCTCGAGGTTTCCGACCTGTGCGGCGTGATGGCTTCCGAGCTTGGCCTGGACGTTGTGACCGCCAAGCGTGCCGGCCTGCTGCACGATCTTGGCAAGGCTATCGACCATGACGTCGAGGGTCCGCATGCCGTTATCGGCGCCGAGCTCGCCCGTCGCTATGGCGAGAAGCCCGTTATCGTTCACGCTATCGAGGCTCACCACGCCGACGTCGACCCCAACACGGTGCTCGATGTTCTGGTCCAGGCTGCCGATGCCGTTTCTGCCTCTCGCCCCGGTGCCCGTCGCGAATCGGCCGAGAACTACATCAAGCGCCTTGAGAAGCTCGAGGAGATTGCCAACTCCCATGACGGCGTCGAGCGTACATATGCCATGCAGGCTGGTCGCGAGGTCCACGTCATGGTTCAGCCGGACAAGATTTCCGATGCTCAGTCCACGGTCTTGGCTCATGACATCGCCCATCAGATCGAGGAAGAGATGGAGTATCCCGGTCAGGTGCGCGTCGTCGTGATTCGCGAGAGCCGCGCTGTCGATATCGCTAAATA
>CABSMB010000230.1 GCA_902478705.1 uncultured Collinsella sp.
TGCTTGCCTCGATGTGGGCTGCTCCACGGGCGGCTTTACTGATTGCCTGCTCAAGCGCGGCGCCGCGACCGTTGTCTCGGTCGACGTGGGCCGTGCCCAGTTTGATTGGTCGCTGCGCCAAGACAATCGCGTGACGCTTCACGAGCGCACGAATGTGACGCGGTTGCCCGAGCTCGGCTACGGCGGCGCTATCGACCTGGCCGTGTGCGATGTGTCGTTTACCAGCATCGCGAACATCATTGATGCGGTGTTGGCGTGCCTGACACCGACGGGATCGTTCTGTACGCTCGTGAAGCCGCAGTTTGAGGCTCCGGCGGCGCTGGTGGGCGAGGGCGGTATCGTGACCGACCCTGTCGTGCGTGTCGACACGCTTGTTGCGGTAATCGAGTTGTTTGCCGCGAAGGGCCTCTTCCCGGTCGACGTGTGCGTGTCGCCCATTCATGGCGCCAAGGGCAACGTCGAGTTTTTCCTGTACGGCACGAGGTTTGCCCCCGATGAGCGCTCCGATGACGAGTTGCAATCCCAGGTATCGGCTTTGAGCGAGAAAGCTGCAACGCTATGAAGGTCTTTCTGGTTCCCAATTACTACAAGCAAGAGGCTGTCGAGAGCGGCCTGATGCTCGAGCTTTGGCTTTCGCGCCAAGGCTATGAGGTCGCATGGGCTGCCGACCAGCGCTCCAAGATTCAGAGCACGCCCGATGTTGACGATGCCGACCTGGTCATTACGCTCGGCGGCGACGGCACGTTGCTGCGCGCCGCCCGTATCCTCAATTACCGTGAGATTCCCATTTTGGGGCTTTCTTATGGTCACCTGGGCTTTTTGACGGCGGCCAGTCCCGAGGAACGCGATATTTTGCAGGTTGTGAGCGATGCCCTGTCCGGTGAGCTCCACGTGAGCCGCCGCGCCACCATCGCCGCGGATATCGTTTCGGTGCGCGATGACGGCACGAAGGACGTCGTGCGCACGTTTGCCCTCAACGATATGGCGCTTACGCGCGGACCCCTGTCCGATATGGTCGAGTTCGACATCACGGTGTCCGGCCATCATATCGATCGCCTGCGCGGTGACGGTGTCGTCGTGTCGACGGCGACTGGCTCCACCGGCTATGCGCTTTCTGCCGGCGGTCCTATCGTGAGCCCCGATTACACGGGTATGGTTTGCGTGCCCATCGCTCCGCATACTATTCAGGCTCGCGCCTTCTTGACCTCGCCAAGCGATGTCGTCGAGATCTTCATGTCCGACGACCGTCCGAGTGTGCCTGCCATCGCTATCGACGGACAGTTTATTACCTGCGACGGCACGGTCGAGAGCGTGGCTGTGCGTCGCGGTCCCGGCGATGTGCTGCTGCTGGATTACGGTCCCGAGAGCTTCTATAACTCGGTGAGCCGCGTGTTCTATGGAGTGCGCCATGATCGATGAGCTGCAGGTTTCCAACATTGCACTCATTCGCGAGGCGACGTTGGTTCCGAGCGCGGGTTTAACGGTTCTGACCGGAGAAACCGGTGCCGGAAAGACTGCACTGCTCTCGGCGCTCAAGCTCATTTTGGGCGAGCGCGCGGATTCGTCGACGGTGCGCGAGGGCGAGGCGCTTGCGAGCGTCGAGGCGCGCCTGTTCGACGGCCCGCACGACACGGAGGGCTTCACCGTTCAGCGCAGCCTTTCTGCCGAGGGTCGCAGCCGTGTCAAGATTGACGGCCGCATCGCCAGCGTGCGCGAGCTTTCCGAGCGCGTCGGCGTGATGATGGATCTTTGCGGTCAGCACGAGCACCAGCGTTTGCTCGATCCGGCACATCATGTTGCCATGGTCGATGCTTGGGCTGGGCGCGCGGCACTTGAGGCGCTCGAGAAGTATCGCACCTGCTTTAAGGCTTCGCGTGCCGCCGCCAAGGAGCTTCGCCGTGTGGAGGAAACCTCACGCGCGCAGGGGAGTCGCGTCGAGGAAGCGCGTTTTGCCCTCGAGCGTATCGCCGAGGTCGACCCCAAGCCAGGTGAGTACGAGGAACTCGAGGAGCTGCTGCCGCGGTCGGAGCACGCCGAGGTCTTGGTTGCGACGGCAAACGAGGCCCATGCATCGCTTGCTGCTGAAGGGGGAGCGCTCGATGCCGTGAATGGCGCCGTGGCCGAGCTTTCACGCATGGCGACCGTTGACCGCAAGCTAGGTGACATCGCCGACGCACTTTCGGATGTCTGCATCTCGCTTGAGGATTGCGCCAATGAGCTGCGTGCTTATCGCGATGGCGTTGCGTTTGACCCTCGCGAGCTCGCCCGCATGCGCGAGCGGTATTCCGACCTCAAGGGCCTGCTGCGTCAGTGGGGTCCCACCATGGACGACGTGTTTGCCATGCGCGATCACTCGCAAGAGCTGTTATCGCTGGTAGACGATGGTGATGAGCAGATCAAGAAGGCGCGCGAAGCGCTTGGCGCGGCGGAGCGCGAACTGTTCGTCGCCGCCAAGGCGCTCAAGCGTGCGCGCAATACCGCTGCTCCGCGTTTTTGTCACGAGGTGGGTCGTCAGATGGCGCGCCTGGAGATGGGCGGCGCTGAGCTGGTCTGGGAGTCCCGCGATCTTCCGCGTGCTGAGTGGACACTCGCGGGTCCTTCGAGCTATGAGCTTTTGTATCGCAGCGGCGCCGGCTTGACACCGCGTCCCTTGCGCCGCATTGCGTCGGGCGGCGAGCTGAGCCGCGTGATGCTGGCGAGCAAGGTTGTCCTCGGTAATGCGGACGGCGTGGATACGCTTGTGTTCGACGAGGTCGATGCCGGTGTCGGCGGCTCCACCGCCCGCGCGCTGGCCGGTGTCCTGGCCGATCTTGCCGCCACGCATCAGGTCATTGTCGTAACCCACCTGGCGCAGGTTGCGGTCATGGCCGACAAGCATTACGTGGTCAGTAAAGAGCCGGGCGATGTTCCCCAGACGCACCTGGACGAGGTGATCGGCGATGCCCGTACCGCCGAGATCGCCCGCATGCTGAGCGGCGATCAATCCGAGGCAAGCTTGGCCCACGCAAAGCAGATGCTCGAAGAAGCGCGTGCTTAGGCCG
>CABSMB010000231.1 GCA_902478705.1 uncultured Collinsella sp.
GTCGAGTAGTAGTTGTGTTCAGCTAAATCAAAAATATGGCGCCCATGCGTACGCGTGGGCGCCATTTTTAATGCGTCAGTATCCAGTGTATGCCGCGGGCCATGCGCAAGTCGGTTTGGGCAAAGTGATTGCCGGGGTTGAGCTCCATCGTTGTTGGAATGCCGCGCTCGATGAGTAGCTCTTCCATTGCGCGCGTGTCGTCGAGTACGTGCCTCATCATGCGGTTGGGTGTCTTGGTTTCCTTTTTGCCAAGTGACAGATAGACGGCTTGCGGGCTGCCGGCAAAAGGGGCCGTGCTGGCGCGATCGACAAAGTCGGGAAACCATAGCGACCCCGATGCGCTCGCCGCGCGGCCAAAGACATCGGTTTGCCAGAGGGCCCAAAGCGAAAAGAGGCCCGCCAGCGAATAACCGGCAATGCCACGCCAAACAGGTGGCTGAGGAAGCGACGACTCCACCTGGGGGATTATCTGATTCAGCAGCTCATCAAGAAAACCGGCGGCTTGGCCGCCGAAAGGTTCGGCATCGCGTACGGTCCCGTCGCATGCCCAGGGGCTCAGCTCGCGATTCCAATCGAGCCCGCCAATGGCGACAAGAGTAAAAGGCGGGCAGTCGAGCTCTCGGCAGCGCCCGTAAACCTCGCTGCCGTTGCCCATGACCACGGGAAGGTAGATGACGGGCACACCTTCCGCATGCTCTGAATGAACGGTTATCTGCTTTTGCGATTCCAAGGCAGGCTTCTCTCGGTGGTGTGATATCGGCAGCCCCAATTGTCGCACGCCAGCGTATGCCGGTTGGACAGCATCAAGAACATTCGCGCGCGTCGTGCGGGCGCAAACAGAAAACGCCACCGCCGGAGGGGAGCTCGGCGGTGGCGTTGCTAAACGGTGTACAGGCTAGCACTTCTGTGGGCGCCGTCCCGTGCGTTAAAGGCCAAAGACGTCTATGAGCGCTTGCGGCTCACCACGGCGCCTGTGGCGATGGCGGCTGTTCCCGCAAGGGCGGCTGCCACGATGGCTGCGCTCGAGGCGTCGCCGGTTGCCGCGAGCTTGCCGGTAGTCTTGGCTTTCGTGGTTGAAGCCGCAACGGCCTTGGTCGGCTTTGAGCCCTCAGGCTTGGGGTTCTGCTTGGACTCCGCGGGCTTGCTTTCTGCGGGCTTGGTCTCGTCGGGCTTGGGGTCTTCCGGCTTGGCTACCTCGGGAGGTGCGATGGTCGTACTTTTGGCGACTGCTTTGATATAGAGGGAGTCGACCGTGGCGTCGCCCGTGCCGATGGCTTGGCCTGCCTCGTAGATGCCGTCACGGAGCTTGCGATAGTCAATGACCTTGCCGCCTTCGGGCGTCTGGATGGCGGCGTTCTCAATCTTGATGGTGCCGATTGTCTTGCCGTCAGCGCTCATGGCACGGGCAAAGATTGCCGCTGTATCTCCTTCGGCCGTTACCTTGCTGCGGATGATCGAGATGACTGCGGGTGTGACGCCCTCGCTGGTCTGGGCGATGATGCCGATGTTCTCGCCTTGGGGTTCGCGCCTCGTCTCGCCATCTTGGTTTTCGCTGTAGGGGATGGGGCCGTCGCCGTTTTCGACATAGCGGGCTATGGCCTTGACAACGGAGTCGCTGATGTAGATGTGGCCGCCCTTCTCGTTGGGTCGATCGTTTCTGGTGGAGAATGCAGCCGAAACCTCGCCTTCCGCAAACGCGTCCACGGTGGAGCCGTTCTTGACGACGATGTCGTCCTGGTAGGTGAAGAGGGCGTTGGCGCCACCGTATCTGCCTTTACTTGCACGGACCGTCACGTTTGCATGATCGAGGGTGATGCCCTTGTGGGCATAGACGCCATATTCAACACCGTTTACGTTGAGGGAGGCGTTTGTGGCTGCGAGGCTGCCCTTGGCCTCGACGGCAGCGTCTTTCTCGGAGCTTGCCTTGACCTGGCTGCCGTCCGAGATGTTGATATTGCCGCCGCTCCAAAGGGCCTCACCATCGGCTGAGCTTGCCTCGACCGTCCCGCCACCCTTGATGGTGAGGTTCTTGTCGGCTCCAATACCCTTGTCCTTGGTAGCCCTGGCGGTGACGGCTCCGCTGTCGTCAATCGTGATATTGCCGTTTGCCCTGATGCCATCCGATGCACCCGTGGCGTTGACGTTGCCCGAACCTTTGATAGCGAGATCACCTCCGGCATTGATGGCATCAAACCCAGTGCTCGTGGCGTTGACGGATCCGGCTCCGTCGATGTTGATATTACCCGTGGAGAGGATAGCGTCCTCAGTAGATGTCACGCTGAGCGTGCCGCCCTCGTCGCCTTGGATATTGAGCTCGGCATTCTCGTTAGTGCCATGAGAAACGTTGATGCTTTCGATCCATTCGGCAGTGACGATGTTGGTTCCCGAGTAATTCACGTTGAGCTTGCCTGCGGCCTGGATCTCGCCGCCGTTATAGTTGTTGAGCTTCAAGTCGTCGGCGCCGTCCCACGACCAGGTACCGGCCTCGTCGCTCGCCGCGGTGTTGTACTTGTTGCCGCCGACCTTGACCCATTCCGCTGCGAGCGAGACGCTCGGCATGAGCAGCGAGCTCACCGTGAGCGCGCACACGGCGCCCGCAACGATGCGGCGCGTCACGCGGCGCCAGCTGCCGTGCGCGAGTCCTATGCGACGGCGAACGTCGGGTTCGGCAACATGGGTTCCGGCGGTAGTGTCATTGCGTTTGGGGGTCGTGAACAAGGCTGCCATGGTTGCTCCCGTTCTCATAGGGCCTATACGACTAGATTCAGCGTATCTGCTGGATGTTGCCGGCGGTAGTGCCGTTTGGAGGGCAAAATGGCCAAAATGGGGGAGAAATAGGCCGCACGCCGGCGCAGGGACCGGCGCTAAAAGAAAAGCGCGGGGCCGCATGGCGACTCCGCGCTTTATTGTTCAGCTTTTGCAGCCTTGCCCTTACGCTACGAAGAAGTAGACGAGGAAGGCAAGGGTCGCGATCCACCCGTCCCGTGCGAAAAAGTGTTTACGAGCGCTTGCGGCTC
>CABSMB010000232.1 GCA_902478705.1 uncultured Collinsella sp.
GGTAAGTTTTTCGCTCGGTCAGGTCCTGGGCTCGCTCGGAAAGCACATTAAGTGCTTTCCGGCTCGTGCGGAATCTACGAAAAACTTACCCGCCTCGCCCGGCCAGGTCCTTGGGTGACTTGTTTGCCGCCTGGATGGCGTCTTGGCGTCTAGATACTTTGGCTGAATAATTACGGTTGAAGGGGGCTCCTTGTTGACAAGGAGCCCCCTTCTGTTTTTGGTTACTTTGGAACTGTGGTTGCTTCCCTATTTGGCGTCGGCCCAGGTTATGCCGGTGCTGGCTTCGGCGATTAGGGGGACGCGGAGGTCTACTACGTGCTCCATAACGTCGCGGACCATGGCGGTGAGGCGCTCGACTTCGTCGACGAGGCACTCAAAGTCCAGTTCGTCGTGTACCTGCAAAATCATGTGGGCGGCAAAGCCCTCTTCTTCCAGGCGGCGGCTTACGCGGGCCATGGCGATCTTGATGATGTCGGCGGCGGTGCCCTGCATAGGATGGTTCATGGCCGTACGCTCACCAAAGCCGCGGAGCTGTGGGTTTTTGGCCTTGAGCTCGGGAATATGGCGACGGCGGCCGTACATGGTCTCGGCGTAACCCGTTTGCTTGGCGCGCGCCACCACATTGTCGAGGAACGTGCGCACGCCCGGATAGGCCTCGTAGTAGCGGTCGATCATGTCGCGCGCCTCGGCCATCGAGATATGCAGCGACTGCGACAGACCATAGGCCTGCTGACCGTACACGATGCCAAAGTTCACGGCCTTGGCGCGGCTGCGCAGGTCGGGTGTCACCTCGGACACCGGCACGCCAAATACACGCGCGGCCGTCTCGGCATGGAAGTCCTCACCCTCGTTAAAGGCACGTACCAGATGTTCATCACCCGAAAGATGCGCGAGCAGACGCAGCTCGATCTGCGAGTAGTCCACCGCCAAAAAGACGCTTCCCTCGCCTGCCGAAAACGCCGTCTTGACGGTACGCCCCAGCTCCGAGCGCGTCGGGATATTCTGCAGGTTCGGGTCGCTCGAAGACAGACGCCCCGTCGCGGTGATGGTCTGGTTGTACGTGGTGTGCACACGACCGTCGCCACGACGCAGCGGACCTAGCGTATCCAGATAGGTGGACTTGATCTTGGACTTCTCACGCCAGTCCAAGATCAGGCGCACGATCTCGTGGTCGCGGGCAAGGTCGCTCAGCACCTTAGCGTTGGTCGAATAGTAGCCGCGCTTGGTCTTTTTGAGGCCTTTGGTCGGAAGCCCCATAACGTCAAACAGCACATGCGAGAGCTGCATGGGACTGCCAATATTAAAGGTCTCGTCACCCGCCAGGTCGCGAATGCTGCGCTCGACCTCGGTAATCTGGGTCGCCAGGCCCTCGGACAGATTGCGCAGGCGGTCGGGATCCACGAGCATGCCCGCGCGCTCCATCTTGGCAAGCACCGGCACGAGTGGCATCTCGATGCCATCGAACACGTTGGCGGCGTTCTCGCGGGCCATGCACTCGCGCAGCGGTGCGACCAGCGCCAGCGTCAAGGCCGCCGTGCGAGCGGCGGGCGCAGGAGCGTCCTCGCCGGCACCCTCTGCACCGCGCGCCGCGGGCAGCGCCATCTGCAGATAGGTATCGGCCAGATACGCCTCATCGAACTCGGAGCGGTCGGAATCCAACAGGTAGGCGGCAACCACGGTATCGAAGATACGCGTGGAATCGACTGCCAGCGGATCCATGAGCTCGGACTCGGAAGAATCGATGGGCGAAAGCTCGTGCAACAGCGCCTTCATATCCGGGCTCGCCACGCGACCCTCCATAAACAGACGCGCGAGCACGCCGGCAATCACACCGTGGGCGAAGTTGAAGCCCTCAACCTCAGCCGCCGCACCGCTGTCGCCCTCCTCGAGCGCGAACAGACCCTTGGACGTCGCCAACCACAGCGTGCGCGTCAGTCCAAAGAGCGCGCCCTCTTCCTTGTCGTCGTCCACCACGGCGGCGACCCACTCACCGGCACCAATCGCACGGGAGACCTCAGCCGCAACGGCACCAAGCGCGTCAGCATCGCCGGCGGCCGCGCGAACCATCGCAGGCGTCTCAAACACACTGGAGGCAGCAGCAGCCCCGCCCTCGCCGCCGATCAGCGCCAAGAAACGGTTCTGCATGGCGGTGATACCAAGCGTACCCAGCGCCGCAGAAACCTCATCGGCAGAAAACGCCGGGAAGGACGTCGTCTCAAAATCGAGCTCAACGGGCGCATCGGTGCGGATGGTCGCGACCTTGCGGCTCAGCAGGGCATCGTCGATGTGTGCTCGCAGGTTTTCGCCCATCTTGCCCTTGACCTCGTCGGCGTGTGCGATGACCTCGTCCAGGCTACCGTACTGCGCAATGAGCGCGCTCGCCTTTTTGGGGCCGATGCCCGGCACGCCGGGGATGTTATCGGACGTGTCGCCCTTCAGGCCATAAAAGTCGGGCACGAGCGCCGGCGTGATGCCGTGATACAGATCGTCCACGCTCTCGGGCGTCATAATCGCCACGTCGGACAGGCCCTTGCGGGTCGAGACCACGTTGACGTGCTCGGTCACGAGCTGATACATATCGCGATCACCGGTCACCAGCAGCATGTCGCAGCCGGCCTGCTCGCCCAGGCGCGCCATGGTTCCCAGGATATCGTCGCCTTCCCAGCCCTCGGACTGCAGAATCGGCACGTTGAGCGCGGTGAGCAGCTCCTTGATCATCGGAAACTGCGCGTGCAGATCGGGGTCCATGGGCGGGCGCTGCGCCTTATACTGCGGCAGCATCTCCATGCGCACGCGCGGCTTGCCCTTATCAAACGCCACGACCACACCGTCGGGGTTAAAGGCATCGATCATCTTGAGAAACATGTTCAGAAAGCCAAAGATCGCATTGGTGGGGCGACCGTCCGGCGCGTTCATGGTCGGCGGCACGGCGTGGAAGGCGCGATGCATGAGCGAGTTGCCGTCGATAACGGCAAAGGTGCGGCGCTTGTCAGACATATTGAATACCTC
>CABSMB010000233.1 GCA_902478705.1 uncultured Collinsella sp.
CCGCGAGGCATCCGAGTTTAAGAAGGACAAGCTCAAGGTGCTCGCCGAGCTCACCAAGCTGCGCCAGATCTGCTGCGACCCGCATCTACACTACGAGGACTACAAGGCGGGGAGCGCCAAGCTCGACGCTTGCATGGAGCTCGTGCACGGTGCGCTCGACGGCGGGCACCACATTCTGCTGTTCAGCCAGTTCACGGGCATGCTCGATATCATTGGCAAGCGTCTGGCCAAGGAGGACATCGGCTTTCTTAAGCTCACGGGCGCTTCGTCCAAGGAGAGCCGCGCCAAGATGGTCGCGCAGTTCCAGGCGGGCGAGGTGCCGGTGTTTCTGATCTCGCTCAAGGCGGGCGGCGTGGGCCTCAACCTGACGGCGGCCGACGTGGTCATTCACTACGACCCGTGGTGGAACGTGGCCGCGCAGGACCAGGCGACCGACCGAGCGCACCGTATTGGCCAGCAACATACCGTGACCGTGTACAAGCTCATCGCCAAGGACACGATCGAGGAGCGCATCATGCAGATGCAGGAGTCCAAGCGCGATTTGGTCAACAGCGTGCTCGGCGGCGACGGCATCTCCTCGGCGCTGTTTACCCGCGAGGATGTTCTGGCGCTGCTCGGCGGCGACGGGCGCTAACCCGCTCGGGTGGGGCCGCCAGGGCGGATAGCGCGCGTTGCCCCATCGTCCCCGCTCGTTATGTGTTCATTTGCGATGCCGTGGATGGTTCGCTTGCCTTTGGGCATAAGAAGCATCGAGAACATCGGCACATCAGCAAAGGAGAACATCATGGCGAAATTCTTTAAGGACCCCGACGGCAAGCTCATTGCCGCCCTTGGCAACGACATTGCAACCCCCGCCGGTTGCACGGAGCTGACCGCGAACACCGAGGACGCGGCGCACGAGAAGCACGTGCCCGTCGTCGAGAGCGAGCGCGACGGTCACGTGATCCGCGCGCGCGTGGGCTCGGTCGAGCATCCTATGGTGCCCGAGCACTACATCGAGTGGATTGCCCTTGAGGCCGAGGGCCGTCTGGAGGTCCATTACCTTGAGCCCGGCATGAAGCCCGCGACGTTTTTTGCCGGCGGTTCCAAGACCGGTACCGTCTATGCCTATTGCAACCTGCACGGGCTGTGGTCCGCGACGTTCTAGGAGCGCGTCCCCGCTCGGGGTATCATAGCTAGCATATGCACATGCAAGCGCCGACTGCATCTTGCGGCCGGCGCTTTTACTGCGATAGCGACGGTTTACGACGGAAAGGGCTGAGCCATGAAGCTCGCACTTGCACAGATCGATATGCGCCTGGGTGATATTGAGGGTATCTGCGGTCGCATCGAGGACCAGGCGCGCCTGGCCCACGAGCGCGGTGCGCGCGTGCTGTGCGTGCCGGCTCCGCTCTTTATGGGAGCCCTGCCCGGCGGCCTGGTGGGCGCTGCCGACTTTGAGCACGACATGCTTGCCGGCTTGACCGGCGTCGCCGAGCGTATCCAAGAGCTCGATATGATCTGCATCGTGCCCGCAGCGGTTTCGTTTGAGGGCCAGCCCCTGCTCGACTATATGATGCTCAAAGACGGTCGTGTGGTACCCGCGCGTGCGAGCATTGCCCTGCAGCGTGGCGAGAACAACGACGCGCGTTGGGCGCCGCCGGTGTTCGACGTGGACGGCGTGCGCATCGCGGTGATCTTCGATTTGGACCGCGAGCTCGAAATGCTGCCGACCGGAGTCGACCTCATTGCCTATTTCCAGTTCAACGCATTCGATATGACCGACCGCGAGACCGCCGCGATCGCCGCCGTGCGCAGCGGGGCCTACCGCAAGATTGCATCTAAGCGCAGCGTGTGGTTTGCCTGCATGGCGCCGGTCGGTGCGTACGACGAGTCGGTGTATACCGGCGGCTCGTTTGTGCTCGACGACTGCGGTCGCGTGGTGGCCCAAGCGCCGTGTTTTGAGGAGAGCCTACTGGTTCAGGAGATCCAGCGCGGTGTGATGCTCGATGCCTTGGAAGACCACGAGCTGCCCGAGTTTCGCTCCGAGGAATGGCTGTGGCAGGCGCTGGTGCTCGCCGTTCGCGATAACGCCCGCGCTCGCGGTACGTCGCGCGCCGTGGTGGCACTCGAGGGCGACTTGCCGTCATCCCTGCTGGCGGCGCTTGCCGTCGACGCCCTGGGTCCGCGCAATGTGGTCGGCCTGGTGCTGGGACGCAACCGCATCTTTACGCCGGCGCAGGAGGAGGCGGAGGCCGCTCGTTGTGCCGCCGTCCGCGCCATTGCCGAGCGCCTGCATATTCGCACGGTTGAGCGCGATGCGCCGGATGCCGCGCGTGTGCTCGACCGCGATGTGTCGGCGGGCGATGCCGAGCGCCTGCGCTCTCGCACGCTGGGCCTCATGCTGGAGGATACGGCGCTCGAGCTGGGCGCGATGGCGCTGAGCCCGCTGTCTAAAACCGAGTACGCGCTGGCGGCGCCGGCGCTTTGCGGTGGCTACCAGGGCGATTATGCGCCCTTTGGCGACGTATACCTGTCGACGCTCGAGTTTGTGGCGCGCGTACGCAACCGTACGTCTGCCGTGGTGCCGCAGGAGCTCGTGACGCTCAACGCGGTGGAGGATTGCATGGAGCGCGTGCTGGCGCAAGCGCTCTCGACGCTTGACGGTCCGGTCGACATGCTCGACCGCGCGGCACAGCTGCTCGGCGGGCTTGAGCCGGGTGAGGTCGATAGCACGCTCGAAGCACACGTGGACCGCAACCGTCCCTTCGACGACATTCCGATGGCCACCGGCAAGCCCGAGGCTTGCTCGCTGCTGCTGATGCTCGTGCGCCAGGGAGAGGCGGCTCGCCGCCAGCTGCCGACGGCGCCGATCGTCTCGGCCCGTTCGTTTGCCGAACGTGCCTGGCCGTATATGCTCGCGTGGTCCGATCTTGGCCTTAGCGGTAAAGAGCGCATGACGGTCGATTCGTTGGCGCGCGCCGAGGCTGTCTCTTATACACATCTGACGCT
>CABSMB010000234.1 GCA_902478705.1 uncultured Collinsella sp.
CGTGGCGGAATTGGCAGACGCGTACGGTTCAGGTCCGTATGGGGGCAACCCCATGAAGGTTCAAGTCCTTTCGCCCGCACCATTAAATGAAAGAGCTCCCAGCAATGGGAGCTTTTTTGTTATGGGCCCATCGCAGGGACTTGAACCTGCGAAGGAGCGAGCGTAAAGAAAACGCGAGCGTTTTTAGCGAGCTGGCGAGGACGCCGGCAGGCTGAAATTACGGATCCAATGCCGATATTTCGTATGTCCGTAACCCCAGTGGGCAAAAAACATCAAATATGAGTACTGTCACAAGGACAGTTGCATTTCTAAAGCTCATTATTCTGAAACTTACGCAACAGATGTACGTTAATTTGACTCTAGTTTGAGGCAAAACAGGTCAATTTTGAAGAATCTCGGATTCAACAGGGCGTTTTTGCGTCAAAAATGCTGCTACTAAATTGGTGACAGTACTCATATTTGGCCTTTTTTGACCACGGGTCCTCTTGTTGGTGTCACATAGCTGCTTCGTGCGGGTATCCTAGTCCCAACGTGTGCTTATCAGAGGAGAAACCATGCTGTTGTCCGGTATCATCGCTGCCCTTACGAGCTTTCTGCTTCCCATCATCATTTTGTTGTTGCTGCTCCCCAACGCCTGTTATGTCGTTGAGCAGCAGCATGCTGTGATCATCGAGCGCTTGGGCAAGTTCAACCGCATCGTCAACGCGGGCTTCCACATGAAGGTGCCCGTGATCGACCGCAAGGCCGCCACGGTGAGTCTGCGCACCATGAAAAACGGTTTTGGCATCGACGTTAAGACTCAGGACAACGTGACCATCGGCCTTGAGGTCTCTGCTCAGTACCACGTAAGCTATGACATGGGCGCCGGCCCGGCAGATTCGGGCATCTACAAGAGCTACTACATGCTGCAGGAGCCCGTCGACCAAATGCGTGACTTCATCACCGATGCCCTGCGCTCTTCCATCCCCGTCTACACGCTCGATGAGGTCTTTGCCAAAAAAGACGATATCGCCAAGGACGTCAACGCCACCGTGTCCGAGCAGATGGCCGCCTACGGCTTCACCCTCGTGTCGACACTTATCACCAAGATCGCGCTGCCGACCGAGGTCGAGAACTCCATGAACGACATCAACGCCGCCCAGCGAAAGCGCGCCGCTGCGCAGGAGCTCGCCGAGGCTGATCGCATCAAGCGCGTCACCGAGGCGACCGCCGAGGCCGAGGCGATGGAAAAGGCGGGCGAGGGCATCGCTAACCAGCGCAAGGCCATTGCGCTGGGCATCAAAGATTCGCTCGAGATCATCCAGGAGACGGGCGTCGGCAACGATGAGGCCAACCAGCTGTTCATGTTTACGCAGTGGTCCGAGATGATGACGGAGTTCGCTCGCACGGGCAAAACCTCGACGGTCGTGCTGCCGAGCGATTTCTCGCAGTCGGCCTCGATGTTCGAGCAGATGCTGACCGCTGGCAAAGTTCAAAGCGAGTCGAAGGAGTAGGCGCGCGTGAAATATACCGTTGTTTGCGTTGGCAAGCTCAAAGAGCGCTTTTGGAAGGACGCGTGCGCCGAATACACCAAACGCCTAGGCGCCTATGCCAAGGTAGATATGCGCGAGGTTGCCGATATCGATCCGGCCAAGGCGGGCGGTGTGGATGCCGCGCGCGACAAGGAGGGGGCAGCGATTCTTGCCGCTCTGCCGCCTCGAGCGCATGTGATTTTGCTGGCCATTGAGGGCAAGGAGCGTTCGAGCGAGGAGCTTTCGACCCGTCTCGATGACCTCATGCTGCGAGGCAACAGCGACATCGCTTTTGTAATCGGCGGATCGGACGGCGTTAGCGATGCCGTACGCGCCCGCGCCGACGAGATGCTCAGTTTTGGACGCATTACCTTGCCGCATAACCTGGCGCGCGTGGTGCTGCTGGAGCAGATCTACCGCGCCTGCAAGATTAGCCGTGGCGAGCCGTATCACAAGTAGGTCGGCAACACGAAACAATGGCGTGGGACAATGACTTTCGTTTTGAGGAACGCATCTGAGAGGACTGTGTGATATGAAGATCGGATTTGTCGGTTTTGGCAATATGGCGAGCGCTATGGCCGATGGCTGGATTGCCGCCGGCGTGGCCGCGGGCGACATGTGCGCCTGCGCAGGCCGCTACGATGCTCTGGTTGAGCGTTGCGAGGCGCGGGGCATGGCTGCCTGCTACGATGCGGCGGAGGTTGTTGCCGCATCCGATATCGTGGTCGCTGCGGTCAAGCCGTACATGATCGAGAAGGTCTTCGCTCCGCTCAAGGATGCGCTTGCCGACAAAGTCATCCTTTCGGTCGCCTGGACCTGGGATAGCGCCAAGTGGGAACAGGTCCTGTCAGGTGTCGCTCATATCTCGACGGTGCCCAACACGCCGGTTTCGGTGGGCGAGGGCGTTATCGCCTGCGAGAAGGCTTCCACGCTTAGCGATGAGCAGCGTGCCACGGTGTTCGATCTGCTCGCAAAGCTTGGCACGGTGGTCGAGCTCGATTCGAGTCTGCTGTTTGTGGGCGGTACCGTGGGCGGTTGCGCCCCGGCGTTTGTCGCCATGGCGATCGAGGCTCTGGGCGATGCGGCCGTCAAACACGGTATTCCGCGCGCCGATGCCTATCGCATTGTGAGCCAGATGGTGCTGGGTACGGCAAAGCTGCAGCTTGCAACCGGTCAGCATCCCGCAGCGATGAAGGATGCCGTGTGCTCGCCCGGCGGTGCTACCATCAAGGGCGTCGTCGCGCTCGAGGACGCCGGCATGCGCAGCGCCCTCGTCAAGGCCATCGACGCTACTCTCCAGTAAACTGACCCATAAGGGACAGATTTATTTTGCAGGGTTTTCCTGCGGTTTTGTACCTTGGGCAAAAAGCGCCCCGCAGCTGGCTCAATTCCAGTTGCGGGGCGCTTGCGTTTGCCCAGATAAAACCGACCAAAATAAGCCTGTCTCTAT